>NZ_JBHYXD010000052.1:0-61031 GCF_042751995.1 Streptomyces sp. NPDC059371
GGCCACGAAAAACCAGCCCCTCCGCCGTTTGAGGAGCGGGGGGTCCGGGGGCGGAGCCCCCGGGTACGGGACGGGTAGGGGCGGAGGGGGCGAGGAAAGGTCTGCCTCGCGCCGGGCGGGCCTCGCTGGTGGCGCGAGGGCCCGGAGCCCCGGGCCGGCCCGGACGCCGGGCAGCCGGGCAGGCAGGGACGCCGGGCAGCCAGGGACGCCCGGCTGCCCGGGGTGGGTCAGAAGCCCGCCGGTTCCGTGTAGATGCCCCACTCGTCGCGCAGGACTCCGCAGATCTCGCCCAGCGTCGCCTCGGCGCGGACCGCCTCCAGCATGGGGGCGATCATGTTGGAACCGTCGCGCGCCGCGGCGAGCATGGCGTCCAGCGCGCCACGCACCGCGGCCTCGTCGCGACCCTCCTTGCGCGAGGCCAGCTCCCGCACCTGCTCGCGCTCCACCTCGTGGCTGACCCGGAGGATCTCCAGGTCGCCGGTCACGGACCCGTGGTGGACGTTGACCCCGACGACCCGCTTGTCGCCCTTCTCCACCGACCGCTGGTACTGGAACGCCGACTCGGCGATCTCGCCGGTGAACCAGCCGTCCTCGATCCCGCGCAGGATGCCGGAGGTGATGGGACCGATGGGGTGCTTGCCGTCCGGGTGCGCCCGCAGCCCGCGCTCCCTGATCTGCTCGAAGATCTTCTCGGCGTCGGCCTCGATCCGGTCGGTGAGCTGCTCGACGTACCAGGAACCGCCCAGCGGGTCGGCGACGTTGGCGACGCCGGTCTCCTCCATGAGCACCTGCTGCGTGCGCAGGGCGATCTCCGCGGCCTGCGCGGAGGGCAGGGCCAGCGTCTCGTCCAGGGCGTTGGTGTGCAGCGAGTTCGTGCCGCCGAGGACCGCCGCGAGCGCCTCCACGGCGGTGCGCACGACGTTGTTGTAGGGCTGCTGGGCCGTCAGCGAGACGCCGGCGGTCTGCGTGTGGAAACGCAGCCACTGCGCCTTCTCGGAGGTGGCGCCGTACACGCCGCGCATCCAGCGGGCCCAGATCCGGCGGGCCGCGCGGAACTTGGCGATCTCCTCGAAGAAGTCGACGTGCGCGTCGAAGAAGAACGAGAGACCGGGGGCGAAGACGTTCACGTCGAGCCCGCGGGACAGCCCCAGCTCCACGTAACCGAAGCCGTCCGCCAGCGTGTAGGCGAGCTCCTGCGCGGCCGTGGAGCCGGCCTCACGGATGTGGTAGCCGGAGACGGACAGCGGCTTGTACGCGGGGATCTTCTCGGCGCAGTGCTCCATCAGGTCGCCGATGAGGCGCAGATGCGGCTCGGGCTGGAAGAGCCACTCCTTCTGCGCGATGTACTCCTTGAAGATGTCGGTCTGGAGCGTGCCGTTCAGCACGGCGGGATCGATGCCCTGCCGCTCGGCGGCGACCAGGTACATGCAGAAGACCGGCACGGCGGGACCGCTGATCGTCATCGACGTGGTGACGTCACCAAGCGGGATGTCCTGGAACAGGACCTCCATGTCGGCCGCCGAGTCGATCGCGACACCGCAGTGCCCGACCTCGCCGAGCGCACGGGGGTCGTCCGAGTCGCGGCCCATCAGCGTCGGCATGTCGAAGGCCACCGAGAGGCCCCCGCCGCCGTTGGCGAGGATCATCTTGTACCGCTCGTTGGTCTGCTCGGCGTTGCCGAACCCGGCGAACTGCCGGATGGTCCATGTACGTCCCCGGTAGCCGGTCGCGTACAGGCCGCGCGTGAAGGGGTACTCCCCGGGCCAGCCGATCCGCTCGAAGCCTTCGTAGTTGTCCCCCGGCCGGGGACCGTACACCGGCTCCACGGGATCGCCGGAGAGCGTGGTGAAGTCGGCGTCGCGCTTGCGCGACGCGTCGTAGCGGGCCTGCCAGCGTCGGCGGCCTTCCTCGATGGCGTGAGCGTCCATACCCTCGAATTTACTAGGACGTCCTAGTAATTGTCGATGGCAAACCGCCGTACGGTGCGTACGGCGGTGTGGGTCAGGCCTCGACGACCGCGGGAGTACCGTCCGCGACCTTGGACTCCAGCTCGTGGCTGATGCTGCGCTCCACGAAGAAGGCGGCCGTGGGAATCGTGCCCGCCAGCAGCACCCAGAGCTGCTTGCCGACCGGCCACTTCGCCTTGGAACCCAGGTCGAAGGCGAAGATCAGGTAGACGACGTACAGCCAGCCGTGCGCGATGGCGACGACGCGGGTGAAGTCCGCGGCCCCGTCCAGGCCCATGCCGTACTTGGCGATCATGCTGAGGCACAGCAGAACCAGCAGCACGCCGGTGACGTAGGCCATGACGCGGTACCGGGTCAACACGCTCTTCTTCATGGCACGAGGGTAACCACGCTTTTCGGCCGATCTTCACGCGCCCCCACGCCACGTCGCCCCGGGCTCCCCGCGCCCGTCACCGAGGCCGTGTCCTCGCGGCCGGCCCGACGCCGACTCCGTGCCCCCGCGGCCGGCCCGACTCCGTGCGCCCGCGGCCCGCCCGCCGGCTACGCCTCGTCGAAGTCGCGGGCGGCGACGCGCAGCGGACGCAGCATCGCGAAGATCTCCGCGCACTCCTCCGCGTCGTAGACCCCGAGCCCGAAGTCCATCGACATCAGATCCCGGGTGGCCGCGTCGCAGACCTCACGGCCCTTGTCCGTGATGGAGGCGAGGGTGCCCCGGCCGTCGTTCGGGTTCGGCCGCTTGTCGACGAGCCCGGACCGCGCCAGCCGGTCCACCGTGTTCGTGACGGACGTCGGATGCACCATGAGCCGCTCGCCGATCTTGGACATCGGCAGCTCGCCCGCCTTGGAGAAGGTGAGGAGCACCAGCGCCTCGTAGCGCGCGAAGGTCAGCCCGTACGGCTTGACGACCGCGTCCACCTCGGCGAGCAGGATCTGGTGCGCGCGCATGATCGAGGTGATCGCGGACATGGACGGCACGGCACCCCAGCGCTGGCGCCAGTGTTCGTCGGCGCGGGCGATGGGATCGAAGGCAAGGCTGAGCGGCTTCGGCACGCCGACGACCTTACCGGCCGGTCACATCGTGGTCAGCCCCGTCTCAATTTTCGGTCTCCGCCCCTACGGGAACGGGTCCCGGGACGGATCCGGGCCCGCCCGTGACCCCGGGGCCGGCCCTGCCGTCCCGGGCCGCGACGACAGTGCCGGAGCGGCCCGGGGAACGGCGACGGCGGGGTCCGGGGGGCGGATTCGGGGCCCGTGACGGCGGGGTCGGGGGCGGGTCCGGGGCCCGTGACGGCGGGGTCGGGGGCGGGTCCGGGAGCGCGACTGCGGGGGGCGGATTCGGGGCCCGCGACGGCGGGGTCCGAGGGGCGGGGCGAGGTTCGGGGCCCGCGACGACGGTTCGGGGACGGGTCCGGGGCGCGACAGCGGCTCCGGGGGGGGCGGGATAGCGGTTCGGCTGCGGGGGGCACGACAGCGGTTCGGCTGCGGGGGGCGCGACGGCGATTCGGCTGCGGTGGTAGGACCGTGGCCGGACGGTCGGGGGTGGGACCGTAGCCGGACGGTCGGGGCGGGGCCGTAGCCGGACGGTCGGGGTGGGGCCGTAGGTCTGCTCAGCGCTCCCCGTTGTCCTCGGGGTTCCCCTCGTTCCGCTTCGCGTCGGGGTCCGTGCGTCGGGCCGCCATCGCCAGGGCCGCGCAGGCCACGGTCCCCAGAACGCCCGCGCC
The DNA here is from genome assembly GCF_042751995.1 of Streptomyces sp. NPDC059371. Classification (NCBI taxonomy): domain Bacteria; kingdom Bacillati; phylum Actinomycetota; class Actinomycetes; order Kitasatosporales; family Streptomycetaceae; genus Streptomyces; species Streptomyces sp. NPDC059371. The sequence continues at coordinate 3,689 of NZ_JBHYXD010000052.1, forward strand.
CACGATCGTCGCCCGCACGCCGGCGAACTCCGCCACCACGCCCGACAGGGCCATCCCCACGCCCTGGAGGGTCATCAGCCCGGCCGTGTTCAACGTCATGGCCCGCCCCAGCAGTTCGTCCGGCACCGCCCGCACGAACCACTGGTCCAGGCCGAGGGTGTACGCGGATCCGGCGCCCGCGAGCACCAGCAGGACCAGCGTCCAGCCGAGACCGGGCCGCAGCGCGTACGCGGCGTACGGCAGCAGCGTGACGCAGACCAGCGGAAGCGTGATCCGGCCCCGGGTCACCGGCCGCAGCCGGGAACCGGCGAACAGCTCCCCCGCGATCGTGCCGACGGGCAGCGCGCACATCAGCAGGCCCAGCCCGGCCGTGCCGGCCCCGAGCCCCTCCGCGTACGGCGCCGCCAGCGCCTCCGGCGCGACCACGAACATCGACGGCACCCAGAACAGCAGGAGCAGCACCAGGATCCGCCGGTCGGCCAGCACCTGCCTGGCACCGCGCAGGGAGTCGCGCACGAGCGCCTGCCCCCGGTCCGCCCGCGCGGGCCGCCGGCGGGTGCCGAAGCGCAGCAGGGCCGCCGAGGCGAGGAAGGTGCACACGGTGACGAGGAGCGCGTGGCGCGGGGAGACGACGGTGAGCAGCAGGCCGCCGGTCCCGAAGCCGGCGAGCAGCGCGCTCTGCGACAGGATCCGCAGCAGGGAGCGGCCGAGCACGAACAGTTCCCCGTCGCCGAGGACGTCCGAGAGGGTCGCCGTCCGCGTCCCCTGGAAGACCGGGGCGACCAGGGCGAGCGCGGCCCGCATCACGAGCAGCACCGCGACGGGCGCGCCCGGCAGCACCATGACGGCCACGCAGCCAGCGCACACCAGATCGCACACGACCAGGACCCGGCGGGCCGGGAAGCGGTCCGCGACGCCCGCGAGCAGGGTCCCGCCGATCAGGTAGGGCAGAAAGCCGAGCGCGAAGGTCAGGGCGCTGAGCAGCGGGGAGCCCGTCAGCCCGTAGACGAGGACGGAGAGGGCGATCTCGCTGACGACGAGCCCGAGCAGCGAGAACGCGTGTGCCACGAAGACGGCGCGGAACTCGGGCACGGCGAACACGGGACCGTACCCGGTCCGCGCGGGCACCGTCGCCGGGTCGCTCTCCGCCGGGGGCGCCACCGGCCCGACGGCGCCCTCCGAGGCGGGCCCGGCAGACCTCCCCGCGGCGCCCTCCGTCGGTGTGGTCGGGTTCCCCGTGGCGGGCGGCGCGGTGTTCCCGTCGGCGGCCCGCGCCGCGGTGGGCACGGTCGTCGTGCCCTTCGTCTCTGCTTCCGGCATGGGCGACAGCGTGCCCGGCCCCGTTCCGTCCGCGTAAAGTTTCGGCGTCAGCCGAATCTTCTGGGGTCGTTCATGCCGTCACTGCTGCACTTCGGGGAGGACGACCTTCTCAACTGCCGGTTCGCGGTGTCGCCGCTGTGGGAGACGCAGGAGGCGGTCCGCACGCTCAACCGGCCCGCGCGGCACGGCTATCACGCACCCTGGCTGCGCCGCATGCGCGCGGCGGCCGCCGGGCTCGACCTCGCCCCGCTGTGGCTGCTGATGCCGCAGCGCGGCTACTCCCCCGACTGGCTCGGACCGCCCCCGCTGGGCCCGGCGGCGAGCTTCGAGGAGGAGATCGCCGCCATCCGCGCGGCCGACCCGGACGTGGCCCGCGAGGAGAGCGCGCGGTCGCTCGCCGACACCCCCAGCGCCCTGGCCTCACCCCGCGGCCGGGCCCTGCTGGCCGACCCGGCCCGCATGGTGCGGGATCTGACGGACCTGCTGGAACAGGCCTGGCACACCCTCGTCGAACCGGACTGGCCGCGGCTGCGCGCCCTGCTGGACGCCGATGTCGCCTTCCACTCCCGGCGGCTCGCCGAGGTCGGCCTCGGCGGGCTCCTGCCGGAGATCGACCGGCGTTTCGGCTGGCGCTCGCACACGCTGACCGTCGAGGTCGGGGGCCGGCACGAACGGCACCTGGCCGGCCGGGGTCTGGTCCTCATGCCGAGCGTGTTCTCCTGGCCGGACGTGATCAGCGGCTTCGAGCCTCCGTGGCAGGCGACGCTCGTCTACCCCGCGCGCGGCATCGGCGGCCTGTGGACCGAGCCGGCGGACCGTACCCCCGAGGCGCTCGTACGACTCCTCGGGCGCGGCCGGGCCGGCGTGCTCACCGCGCTCGACGAACCGGCCGGGACGACCTCGCTCGCGCATCGGCTGCGTCTCGCTCCGTCGTCGGTCTCCGCGCATCTCACCGCCCTGCGCGACGCGGGCCTGCTCGTCTCGCGCCGCTACGGGCACCAGGTGCTGTACGAGCGGACTCCGCTCGGGATCGCGCTGGCCTCGGGCGGCGACTGACGGAAGGGCCGCCGGCAGGACCGGTGTCGTGGGGCCCCACCGCGCCACGCGACCTCCCTCGCGGTAATGCACCGTTGTGCCACGATTGGTGACCGTTCATCACCTTCGCGCAAGGGAGCAGCATGCCCCGGCTGATCCACGCCCTCGCGGTCCTCGCGGTGCTCGCGCTCACGGCGGGCTGCACGCCCGAGCCCGAGGCCGGCCGGGCCCCGGTCACCGGTGGCGCCTCGCAGCGGTCGGGCCCCGCCGCCCGCTCACCCTTCTGGGTCGACCCGCGGGGCCCGGCGGCCCGGCAGATCGAGCTGTGGCGCCGGCAGGGCCGGGCCGAGGACGCCACGCTGCTGGAACGGATCGCGGACGAGCCCGTCGCCCTGTGGCCGGCGGGCGAGCTCGACCCGGGTCCGGCCGTCCGGTCGGCGACCGCGGCCGCGGCCCGGGAAGGGCGGACGGCGCTCTTCGTCGCGTACGACATCCCGCACCGGGACTGCGGCCGGCACTCGGCGGGCGGGGCGGCGGACGCGGACGCCTACCGCCGGTGGATCGGCGCGTTCGCCGACGCCCTCGGTGGCGGCCCGGCCCTGGTGGTCCTGGAGCCGGACGCGATCGCCCACGTCGTGGACGGCTGCACGCCCGCCGAGTACCACGACGAGCGCGAGCGACTGCTGAGCGAGGCGGTCGTCCGGCTGAAGGGCCGGCCGCGCACCAAGGTGTACCTGGACGCCGGGAACCCGTCCTGGATCCCCGACGCGGAGAAGCTGGTCGAGCCCCTGGAACGCGCGGGCATCGCGCACGCCGACGGCTTCGCGCTCAACGTGTCCAACTTCCAGACGGACAAGGTCAGCAGGGAGTACGGCGTCCGTCTCTCCGCACGGCTCGGCGGCAAGCACTTCGTCGTCGACACCAGCCGCAACGGCAACGGCCCGCTGGAGGGGGTGTGGTGCAACCCGCCGGGCCGGGCGCTGGGCACCCCGCCGACCACGGCCACCGGCGAGCCCGTCCTCGACGCCTACCTCTGGATCAAGCGGCCCGGCGAGTCGGACGGGGAGTGCGGGGGCGGACCGGCGGCCGGCCGGTGGTGGCCGGAGTACGCCCTGGGGCTGACGCGCGGCTCCGGCGGCTGACGGCCGCGGCGGTCCGGCGCCGGGCGCCCGGCATCCCGCATCCGGCATCCGGCATCCGGCATCGGGCATCGGGCATCGGGCATCGGGCGTCACCTGACGTGGATCCACTTCGCCTCGGACGGCGTGCCCCGCGCGTCCGTCACGAAGAGCATGTACCAGCCCGGCGGCACCAGCGCCGGGTCCGTCGGCACGTCGACGGTGACCGACTCCGCCGTCTTCGTCAGCCCCAGCTCGATGGACCGCTGTTCGACGTCCGTGGTGTGGGTGACGGCGCTCGGCCGCATCAGCCGGGCCTTGACGACCCGTTCGGGGTGGCCGGCGGCGAAGGTCGCCCGGTGGTGCACGTCGAGTTCCTCGGGGCCGCGCCCCAGCACCGGGCGGTCCGCGCCGTCGCGGTGCAGGGCCGGCGGGGTGAAGACCTCCATGCGCTGTTCGAAGTGGCCCAGTTTGGTGTTCCGCCGATCGTCGAAGAGCGGGTCGGAGCCGAAGGTGGCGACACGGCCGTCGGGCAGGAGCAGCGCCTCGGAGTGGTAGTTGCGGCCCACGCGCGGGGACGCGGCCTCGCGGAAGGTGTTGGTGCGGGGATCGTAGAACTGCGCCTTGAGGATGTTGCTGGCGCCGCGGCCGCGGTAGTCCCGGGAGCCGTTGGTGGTGAAGACGGTGTCGTCCGGCATGATCACGCTGTTCAGATAGCGGGTGCCCTGGGGCAGGTCGGGGCCGTCCTCGAAGGCCGGGCTGTCCTTCTTCAGATCGACGACGGCGGTGCGGGCGGTGGACTTCCGGGATTCGCCGACGCCTCCGCCGCCGAGGATCATCACCTTCTGGTCCTGGGCGGGCGGGAGCAGGACCGACGCGGAGGTCTCCGTCAGGTCGGCGTCCCGCAGGCCGGGCACCTTCTGGAAGGTGTTGGTCCGCGGGTCCCACAGGCCCGGCTCGCGCCCCTGGTCGGCGGGTCCGTACCCGGCGTTGGAGGCCGGGTAGAAGAGTTTGCCGCCCCGGGTGAGGAAGAGGGCCGGATAGGTGGGGAAGTAGCGGTGGGGTCCGGGGCCCCACTTCTTCGTCACCGGGTCGTAGATCTCGGTGTCGCCGGGGTCGACGACCCCGACGTCGTCGAGGCCGGAGACGGCGAGGACGCGTCCGTCGTCGAGCCCCACGAGGGTCGGGTACCAGCGGGCCTTGTCCATCGGGTCGACGGGGATGTACCGCTCGGCCTTCGGGTCGAACTCGTAGGCGGCCCTGATGCCCTGGAAGTCCTGCTTCCGCAGAGTGATCTTCTCCGAGAGGCCGTACGTGTTGTGCGCGTCCTCGCCGCGCAGGCCGACGATCTCGTACTGGGCCTGCCGGCCGGTGACGGACCCCGGTCCCTTCTCCTCGGCCTCGACGAAGACGCGGGCCTCTCCGGCGGTGACCTCGGTCCGCCAGGGCCGCATGGCGCCGTTGCGGTCGTAGGTGATGATCTGGTTCCGTCTGGCCCTGGGGACCGTCACGTCGGCCCTGCTGACGTAGTCGACACCGGCGGGTGAGCGGAAGACGGTGCCCTTCTTGAGGACGATCGTCCTGTCGGGGTTCTCGTTCTTCACGCGCATGCCGCCGCCGGCCCGAACGACCTCGCCGTCCAGCTTCTCGTAACGGGCGGTGCCGCCGGCCACGAGCAGCCTGCCGTCGGGGAGCTGGGCGTGCCCGGAGCAGAAGAAGTCGTCCGGCGTGGGGATCTTCTTGAAGGTGTCCGTCCTCGGATCCCACAGGATCGTGTCGAAGCTCCCCTGGTCGAACTTCTTCTGCTCGTTGCCCGACCCGGCGACGATGAGCACCTTCCCGGTGTGCAGCAGGGCCGCGTGGATCGCGTTGGTGCGGTACCGCGCGGGGATGTCGACACTGCTCCAGGAGCCGTACTTCGCCGTGTAGGCGGGCCGGGAGATCTGGTACTCGTGGTACGTCTCACCGGCGAAGCCGAGCGCGGCCGGGGCGTTGAGCGCCGCGAGGACGGCGATGCCCGTGATGCCGAGCAGCGTCTTCCTCGTCTTCTTCGAGGGCCGGTGGGCCATGGCCTAGGTGCCTCCTGTCGTGGAGCCGGTGACCGTGACGGGCGTGGCCGCCACCGAGTCCCGGCTGTCGGGAACGCGGACGGGAGCGGGTGCCGGGGGCCGGGTGCGGCGTTCGCCGACGCGGGTGCGGATCCAGACCGCGACCGGGGCGAGGGAGATGCCCATGGCCGGCAGCGCCCAGGTCCGCATGGCCGTGTCGGTGTGGCCGAGGACGGCCGAGGCGCCGAGCGAGACGGCGAGCAGCGCGGCCCAGCCGAGATGGACGCGGAAGGTCCCGAGCCGGTCGGGGCTCGCGTCGTGGCCCTTCGGGGTGACGACGAAGCGGCTGGGGCGCCGGACGACCGCCTCGCCCAGCGCCTTCAGGTAGATGGGGGCCGACAAGGCCGACATCGCCATGCCGGCCAGGCCGCCGGATCCCTCGGGTTCGTGCGGCGAGACGTTGTGCCGCCGGTTCCACAGGTAGAGACAGATCTGCAGGGCGGCGGCGTCGCTGTAGAGCATCAGCCACACGGACGCGGTGACCTGTGTCCCGGACGCCCCGAACCACAGGAACAGGAAGCAGCTCAGCATGCCCAGGAGCCAGTTGACGGCCGTCATCGGGTAGTAGAGGAGCATCAGCGTGTACGAGAGGAGCCGGCCGGGGGGCATGGTGAACAGCGCCTTCCCGTACTGCTTGATCAGGGTCTCGTAGGTGCCGCGGGACCAGCGCGTCTGCTGGGTGAAGAAGTCGGTCCAGGTGGAGGGGCCCTCGCCGACGGCGAGCACGTCCGGGGTGTAGACGGACCGCCAGTGCCGGCCCGTGCGGGGGTTGCGGTGCCGGTGCACCTCGAACCCGGTGGCCATGTCCTCGGTGATGGAGTCGTACAGCCCGCCGATCTGCTTGAGCGCGGCGATCCGGACGACGTTGTTGGTGCCGACGAACATGGGTGAGCCGTAGCGGTTCCCGGCGCGCTGGATGAGGGCGTGGAAGAGGAACTGCTGGGACTCGGCGGCCTTGGTGACGGGGTTGTCGTAGTTCCCGTACACCTGGGGGCCGACGACGAACGCGACGTCGGGGTCCCGGAAGTAGCCCATCATGCGTTCGAGGAATCCGGGCAGCGGGACGTGGTCGGTGTCGACGGAGGCGAAGAAATCGTAGGCGTGCCCGTAGAGGTCGAGCCACGCGTTGTAGTTGCCGTGTTTGGTGCGGGCCTTGTGGCTTCCCTCGGGCCGGTTCCACTCGGGCACGCCGAACCGCGTGAAGTGCCGGACGCCGAGTTCGGCGCAGAGGGCTCTGGCCTGGTCGTCGTCGCCCTCGTCGAGCAGCCAGACGTCGAGGGGGCCGGTGTGAGTGAGCCCGGCCGCGGCTTCGAGGGTGGCGCGGACCGTGGCGAGGGGTTCCTTTCCCGGGACGTAGGTGGTGAGGAACGCGACCCGGGTCCCGTGCGCGGGACGGACGGGCACGGGGTCGCGGGCGGCCATCGTCGCGTGGGCGATGCTCATGACGTTGACGACCATGAAGAGTTCGATCAGGCCGATGGCGACGAGCATCGCGGTGTCGAGGGCGGCCGGCCAGGGCGCGCCGCCCTCGCGTCCCACCCAGTGGGTGGGCCAGACGAGGTAGACGAGGAGCGCGCCGGTGAGGACCGGGGCGAGGGTCGTCAGCAGGATGGCGCCTATTCGGTGCGGCTCGTTCGACAGGAGCTTGGTGTACCGCACCCGGTAGCCGGTGCCGGACGGCTCGGTCAGGGGTCCGGCGAGACGGCTGTAGGTGTCGTAGTCGTAGCCCGCGGGCCGCACATCGCCCTCCCGTGCTTCAACGAGTCCGGTGATCGTGGTGGCTGGTACCCACACATAAGTGGAGTTTTCACGACACGTCGAGCGGGGCGGGGCCGAAGGGGTTCGGCGGCGGGCGGGCGGGTGGTCTTTGATCCCTGAGGTTCCGTCACCTCGTCTCACCGTCACCGTCCGGGCACGAAAGAACCCCGGTCCGGTGGACCGGGGTTCCGGGTACGGGGCCACGCCCCGGGGTCATGCCGACAGGTGCCGCTCCACCGTCTCGACCTTGGAGGTGAGGCCGTTCGTCACGCCGGGGCGGATGTCCGCCTTGAGGACGACCGAGACGCGGGGCGCGCGCTCCTCGACGGCGGCGACGGCGCGCTTGACGACGGCCATCACCTCGTCCCACTCACCCTCGATCGAGGTGAACATCGCGTCGGTGCGGTTGGGCAGGCCCGACTCGCGGACCACGCGGACCGCGTCGGCGACGTACTCCCCCACGTCGTCGCCGACGCCGAGCGGTGTCACGGAGAAGGCGACGATCATGCCTTCACGGCCCCTTCCGCGAAGGCGCGGGAGGCGACGACCGCGTCCTCGGCCTCGCGCTTGAGCTTGCGCTCGGCGAAGAAGCCGCCGGTGGGCAGGACCGACAAGAAGAAGTAGAGGACGCCGGTACGGGCGCTCCACCGGGCGCGGTTCCAGGCGTCCGCCCAGAAGATCACGTACAGGATGAAGAGGACGCCGTGGACCGCGCCCATCACGGGGACGGCGTTGAAGTCCGTGGTCCGCTTCAGCACCGAGCAGACGAGCAGCAGCAGGAAGGAAACGGCCTCGGGGGCCGAGACCAGGCGGAGCCGGCGGAGTGCGGTGGCGGTCTTGATGTCCACGGGTCACCTTCGGTGGGATTCGCTGTCGGGGGAAACGCTTCCTTGTGAACGCAAGCACAAGCGTCCCCGGTCATTGTGGCATCCGGAGACCCGGATCCCGGGTCCGGGTCCCCTAGGGGGCGGATCAGGGACGGGATCCACCCGGGGGCTCTGTCGGTGCTCCGGCCGTGCGGCTACCTTCACAGCGTGGCGATGTTTCGACTTCAGGGCAGCAAGGTGCTGGCCGTCGACATGACCGGGGATGCCGTGAAGGCGAAGAACGGCTCCATGGTCGCGTACGACGGCCAGATGGCCTTCAAGAAGCTGAGCGGGGGCGGTGAGGGACTCCGGGGGATGGTGACCCGGCGCCTCACCGGCGAGCAGATGACGGTGATGGAGGTGAAGGGGCACGGCACCTGCTGGTTCGCCGACCGGGCCTCGGAGATCAATCTGGTGGCCCTTCAGGGGGACAAGCTGTACGTGGAGTCGAGCAATCTGCTCGCCACGGACACGGGCCTGCGCACGGGCACGACGTTCACGGGGCTGCGCGGCGCCTCGCAGGGCAACGGTCTGTTCACGACCACCGTCGAGGGCCACGGCCAGGCGGCGATCACGTCGGACGGGCCCGCGGTGGTGCTGCGGGTCAGCGCGCAGTACCCGCTGACGGTCGACCCGGGGGCCTACATCGCGCACCAGGGCAATGTGCGGCAGTCGCTGCAGTCCGGTGTGACGTTCCGCACGTTCCTCGGCGAGGGCGGCGGCGAGGCGTTCCAGATGCGCTTCGAGGGCGACGGGCTGGTCTACGTCCAGCCCAGTGAGCGCAACACGATCGCGGGGGATGTGTGAGATGGCGTTCCGCGAGGTGAACTCGAAGGTGGTCGAGGCGACGGTCCTGCCGGGGCAGCGGCTGTTCAGCCAGCGCGGCGCGATGCTCGCGTACAAGGGCGAGGTGTCGTTCACCCCGAACATCCAGGGCGGGCAGGGCGGGGTGATGTCGATGATCGGCCGCCGCCTGGCCAACGAGGCGACCCCCCTCATGACCGTGGAGGGTTCGGGCACGGTGCTCTTCGGGCACGGCGGCCACCACGTCCACGTGATCGGTCTCACAGGTGACACGTTGTACGTGGAGGCGGACCGGCTGCTGGCCTTCGACGGGACACTCCAGCAGGGCACGATGTTCCTCGGCTCGCAGGGCGGCGTCATGGGCATGGTGCGGGGTCAGGTGACGGGTCAGGGACTCTTCACGACCACGCTCAAGGGGCACGGGGCCGTGGCCGTCATGGCGCACGGCGGTGTCTTCGAGGTCCCGATCACCCCGCAGCGGGCGGTGCACGTCGACCCGCAGGCGTACGTGGCGCACCACGGCGACGTGCGCAACAAGCTGTCCACGGCGCTGGGCTGGCGCGACATGGTGGGACGCGGTTCGGGCGAGGCGTTCCAGCTGGAGCTGAGCGGCAGCGGTTCGGTGTACGTCCAGGCCTCGGAGGAGAAGCTGTGAGCGGGTACGGAGCCCCCGGCGGTCCGGTGATCCACGATCCGATGTCGCTGCCGGTCGACGACAACGTCAACAACTACACCTTCTGCGTGGAACTCAAAGGGAGCGAGTGGTTCCTGCAGAAGGGCAAGATGATCGCCTACTACGGAACGATGGAGTTCAACGGCATCGGGCACGGCCGACTTGACCGTCTTGTCCGTACGTCATTCCATTCGCCACTGCACGCGAGCGACTGGGTCGTGGCACAGGGCTCGGGCAAGATGCTGCTCGCCGACCGGGCCTTCGACGTGAATTCGTACGACCTCGAAGACGGCAACCTGACCATTCGCTCCGGCAACTTGCTCGCTTTTCAGCCAAGTCTCGCGCTCAAGCAGTCGATCGTGCCGGGCTTTCTGACACTGATCGGAACCGGCAAGTTCGTGGCCGCGTCCAACGGTCCGGTGGTGTTCATGGAACCCCCGATCCGGGTGGACCCGCAGGCCCTCGTCGGCTGGGCCGACTGCCCCTCCCCCTGCCACCACTACGACCACGGGTACATGACAGGCGTGATGGGCGGTCTACGTGCGATGACGGGCCTCGGAGGGGCCTCCGGCGAGGAGCACCAGTTCGAGTTCGTGGGAGCGGGCACGGTGCTGCTCCAGTCCACCGAGATCCTGATGGCCGAGCAGGCCACGGGGGCGGTCCCGCACCAGGCGGGAGTGCCCGGCGCGGGAGGGGCGCCCGGTCAGCACGGGCAGCAGGCCGGGGCACCGCGCCTTCCCGGACAGCTCGGGGACCTCCAGCGTCGCTTCGGGCTGTGAGCGGTAGTCTGCGGAGTGTGACGTCGAACGCACGTCGAACACGTGCGCACGGTCACACAACCCCTCACTAGTTCGCATTTCAACATTTTAGGTAGACTTCATTCATGGAGACCGAGACGGCCACACGCTGGCTGACCGATGCGGAGCAGTGCGCCTGGCGCACCCACCTGGAGGTCAACAGGCTGTTGACGTACCAGCTTGAGAGGGACCTTCAGCCGTTCGGGCTGACGATGAACGACTACGAGATCCTGGTGAACCTCTCCGAGTCGGAGGGTGTACGCCTGCGGATGAGCGACCTGGCGTCCGCCACCCTCCAGTCCAAGAGCCGGCTCTCGCACCAGATCACGCGTATGGAGAACGCGGACCTGGTGCGCCGGGAGAACTGCGAGTCCGACCGCCGGGGGCTGTACGCGGTCCTCACGGAGCACGGCATGGAGACCATGCAGAAGGTCTCGCCGCATCATGTGTCGTCCGTGCGGCGGCACTTCATCGACCTGCTGTCACCCGAGGCGCTCGAGGACCTGCACAAGTCGCTGCGCCCGATCGCCGAGCACCTGCTGGGGCAGCGCGGCAAGCCGTAGGACCGGGCGCCGCCTCCTCGGCCCGGCCCCGACGGAAGTCCTCAGCCGGGCAGTCGCGCGCCGTCCGTCACCTCGGGCCGCGCGCCGCCGGCCGCACGGTCCCCCGCGTCCGCACCCGGACGCGGGGTCCGTGCGCTCCGCACCGAGGCCAGGGCCGCCGCCATCGCGGCCGCGCCCGAGACCGCGAAGCACAGCCCCAGCGGCAGCCGGCCCACCAGCAGGCCGGCACCGGCGGTGCCCACCGAACTCCCGGCGTTCACCGCGGTGTTGACCCAGGCGCCGGCCTGAGTGCGAAAGCCCGGCGGGGCCGCCGCGTCGGCCATCAGATACGACGTCGTCAGGGCCGGGGCGACAAAGAAGCCGGCACAGGCGACGGCCACGGCCAGCGCCCCGAGGCTCTGGGCGAGCCCCGCGCCGAGCAGGGCGAGGCCGAGCGCGCCGGCCAGCAGCGGCAGCCGTACGCCCGGGGCCGCGCGCCAGTCGACCGCGCCGTTCAGCAGACCGCCCAGGGCGCTGCCCAGCGACAGTGCGGCGAGCACCCAGGCCACCGCACCCGCGCCCTGATGGTGCCGCTCGGCGAACGCCATGACCAGGAGGTCGACCGCGCCGAGGGAGAGACCGACGCCCGACGCCACGACGACGGGCCGGGCCAGGACACGCCCCAGGGCCCGGCCGCTTCGCCCGCCCTGCCCGCCGCGTGCCGTTCGCGCCGCGGGCGGACGAACGCCCGCCACGAGCGGGGACAGGACGAAGGCCAGGGTTCCCGACCACACCAGCAGGGCGCTGAGCGCGACCGCGGCGGCGGGCGGCGCCGTCCGCACGACCGCGCCGACGACCAGCGGACCGGAGACGAAAAGGATCTCCTCCACGACGCCGTCCAGGCTGTAGGCACGCTGCAACAGCCGTTCGTCCTGGACCACTTCGCCCCACACGGCGCGCATCGTGGGGCCGAGCGGCGGGGTGCAGGCACCCGCGGCGACCGCGAGCGCGCCGATCACCTGCACGGGAGCGCCGGGGCGCCAGGCGGTGACCGCGAAGGCCGTGAGCAGGCCCGCGTAGAGCGAGGCCATGGGGATCAGGGCACGGCGGGCGCCGTACCGGTCGATCAGCGCCGCCCGCGCGGGCGACAGGAACACGCTCGTCGCGCCGAACAGCGCCATGACCGTGCCGGCCACGGCGTACGACCCGGTGGCGCGGGTCGTGGTGAGCATCATGGCCAGGGAGACGACGCCGTACGAGAGACGGCCGGTCATGGCCGCCGCGAAGGTGCGGCGGGCGTGGGGCATGCGGAAGAGCGCGGCGTAGGACGGCCGCGAGGGTGACGCAGACATGGGTGGAGTTCCTCAACACCGAGGCGGGCGGGGGTCGCCGGAGTGCCGCGACGCCACAGCCACGGTGCTGTGTCCACGTCGCGGGCCTGAGCGGCCGCTACGCCAAGAGGAGGAACATGCCCTCAACGTAACAGCGCCCACGACGACCCGGCCAGGGATTTCCCGCCCGCGCCGCCGGCTCCCGCGCCGCCGAACGGAACCGTCCCGCCGGCTCCCGCGCCGCCGAACGGAAACGCCCTGCCCCGGACGCTCGCCTCGGTGTCCGCGCGGGGCACCGGCCGCGGGCGCGCGTCGCGGCACATCGCGCCGGTCCGCCGTCCGACGGGCGTTCTCGGGCACCACCGCGCCCGAAAGCACCGCGATCGCTGCGCTCCCCTGGCCGCCACCTCCCGGCGCGCCGCGCCGAGTTGCCCGGCAGGGGGCGCGAGGTCCCGGCGGGTGCACTCGGCGGTGTACGGCGCACCGCCTCGCACCTCAGCACGCCGGGGCGCGCCGCGCCGCACGCGGAGCAGTACCGCCCGCCGTCGCGCCGGCGGCTTCAACTCCGCGTCGCTCCCGGGACCTCCGGTTGCGGTTCAGCTCTCCGCCAGGCCCTGGACCGGCGAGGGGGGGCGCGAGGCCCGGCCGCCCCCGAAAGCCCCGGCCGCGGGCGGGGGGGGGCCGGGAGGCGGGCCCCCCCGGGGCCGGGCGGGCGGGCGGGGCGGGGCCCCGTGGCCGTGACCCCCCCCCCCCCGCCCCGGCCCCGGCGATGGGCCTCTACTCCCCCCCCCGCCCTCTACCCCGGTACCGGCTCGGTGTCAGGGCCGGATCGGCGGCGCCCGTCGGATCGGCTCGGCGGTGCGGGCCGGAGCCGCTGGTGCGGGTCAGGCTTCCTTCAGGCCCTCGATCAGGGAGTCCGCCGCCGCGTACGGGTCGAGTTCGCCGGCGACGATGCGCTCCGCGAGGGTGCTCAGGCGGCGGTCGCCGTGGAGGTCGCCGATGCGGCGGCGCAGCGCGGTGACGGCGATCGTCTCGACCTCCTGGGACGCCCGCGCGAGCCGGCGCTCGGCCAGGACACCGCGCTCCTCCATCCACGCCCGGTGCTTCTCCAGGGCCTCGACGACCTCGTCGATGCCCTCGCCGCGTGCGGCGACCGTCTTGACGATCGGCGGGCGCCAGTCCCCCGGCCCGCGGGACTCGCCGAGGCTGAGCATGTGGTTGAGCTCGCGGGCGGTGGCGTCGGCCCCGTCACGGTCGGCCTTGTTGACGACGTACACGTCGCCGATCTCCAGGATTCCCGCCTTGGCGGCCTGGATGCCGTCGCCCATGCCGGGGGCGAGGAGGACGACGGAGGTGTCGGCCTGGGAGGCGATCTCCACCTCCGACTGACCGACGCCCACCGTCTCGACCAGGATCACGTCGCAGCCCGCCGCGTCCAGGACGCGGATCGCCTGGGGGGCCGACCAGGCCAGCCCGCCCAGGTGCCCGCGCGTGGCCATCGAGCGGATGTAGACGCCCGGGTCCGAGGCGTGGTCGGACATCCGGACGCGGTCGCCGAGGAGCGCGCCCCCGGAGAACGGCGAGGACGGGTCGACGGCCAGCACGCCGACCCGCTTGCCCTGCCGGCGGTAGGCCGTCACCAGCGCCGACGTCGAGGTCGACTTGCCGACACCTGGCGAGCCGGTGAGGCCCACCACGTACGCGTTGCCGGCCAGCGGGGCCAGCGCGGCCATGACCTCACGGAGCTGCGGTGCCGCACCCTCCACGAGGGAGATCAGCCGGGCCACCGCCCGCGGCCGTCCTTCCCTGGCCTGGGTCACCAGCGAGGAGACGTCCTGCATCACAGCTCCGTTCACGAGAGGTCGGTCGGTCGAGCGCGGGTCAGGCCTTGGCCACCCGCACGATCAGCGCGTCGCCCTGACCGCCGCCGCCGCACAGGGCGGCCGCGCCGACGCCGCCGCCGCGCCGCTTCAGTTCGAGGGCCAGGTGCAGCACCAGACGGGCGCCGGACATGCCGATCGGGTGGCCGAGGGCGATGGCGCCGCCGTTGACGTTCACCTTTTCCGTGGACACGCCGAGGTCCTTCATTGACTGGACCGCGACCGCCGCGAAGGCCTCGTTGATCTCGATCAGGTCGAGGTCCTCGACCTCCAGGCCCTCCTTCTTCAGGGCGTGCAGGATCGCGTTCGAGGGCTGCGACTGCAGGGAGTTGTCCGGGCCGGCCACGTTGCCGTGGGCGCCGATCTCCGCGATCCACTCCAGGCCGAGCTCCAGCGCCTTGGCCTTGCTCATCACGACCACGGCGGCCGCGCCGTCCGAGATCTGGGAGGCAGTGCCGGCGGTGATGGTGCCGTCCTTGGCGAAGGCGGGGCGCAGCTTGCCGAGCGACTCGGCGGTCGTCTCGGCGCGGATGCCCTCGTCCTTGCTGAAGACGACCGGCTCGCCCTTGCGCTGCGGGATCTCGATCGGTGTGATCTCCGCCTCGAAGAGGCCGTTCTTCTGGGCGGCGGCCGCGCGCTGGTGGGACAGGGCGGCGATCTCGTCCTGCACCGGACGCTGGATGCCGAGACGGGTGTTGTGCTTCTCCGTCGACTCGCCCATGGCGATGTTCTCGAAGGCGTCCGTCAGACCGTCGTACGCCATGGCGTCGAGCATCTCGATGGCGCCGTACTTGAAGCCCTCACGGGACTTCGGGAGCAGGTGCGGGGCGTTCGTCATGGACTCCTGGCCGCCGGCGACCACGATGTCGAACTCGCCGGCGCGGATGAGCTGGTCCGCGAGGGCGATGGCGTCCAGGCCGGAGAGGCACACCTTGTTGATGGTGAGCGCCGGGACGTTCATGGGGATGCCCGCCTTGACGGCGGCCTGGCGCGCCGGGATCTGCCCTGCCCCGGCCTGGAGCACCTGGCCCATGATCACGTATTGCACCTGGTCGCCGCCGATGCCCGCGCGGTCGAGGGCTGCCTTGATCGCGAAGCCGCCGAGGTCGGCCCCGGAGAAGGACTTCAGCGAGCCCAGCAGCCGTCCCATGGGCGTACGGGCGCCCGCGACGATCACCGAGGTGTTGCTGTTCGTTCCAGACATGAGGTGCGATCCCCTTACCGGCTTGCACAGCCGAGGAGTGAACGAGGGTTTACTGAGAATGTACTGAGCGGTAGGCCACCCGTCATCCGGCCCGCAGTGTGATCGCGCGCACGTTGCGTAACCACGCCGGGAGCGCTGCACTGACTCCATGCTGACGCGAATCGACCACATCGGGATCGCCTGTTTCGACCTCGACAAGACTGTCGAGTTCTACCGTGCGACGTACGGCTTCGAAGTCTTCCACTCCGAGATCAACGAGGAGCAGGGCGTGCGAGAGGCCATGCTCAAGATCAACGAGACGTCCGACGGCGGCGCCTCCTACCTCCAGCTGCTGGAACCCACCCGCGAGGACTCGGCCGTGGGCAAGTGGCTGGCCAAGAACGGCGAGGGCGTGCACCACATCGCCTTCGGCACCGCGGACGTCGACGGTGACGCCGCCGACATCCGCTCCAAGGGCGTCCGGGTGCTCTACGACCAGCCCCGGACCGGGTCCATGGGGTCCCGGATCACGT
This sequence comes from Streptomyces sp. NPDC059371, assembly GCF_042751995.1. Lineage (NCBI taxonomy): Bacteria > Bacillati > Actinomycetota > Actinomycetes > Kitasatosporales > Streptomycetaceae > Streptomyces > Streptomyces sp. NPDC059371. The sequence continues at coordinate 19,637 of NZ_JBHYXD010000052.1, forward strand.
TCCTGCACCCCAAGGATTGTCACGGCGTACTGACAGAACTGGTCACTTCGGCGGCGGTTGAGTCACCTGAGCACTGACCTCCGTATATCTGGGCCGGTAGGGTTGGGGTCGGCCGTCGCCTTTCGCGGGGGACGGCCGTGGTCCTGGCGCCTTCCGGTGAGCGGGACCATGGGCCGGGGTCCAGGTTTCGGGGGGCGAGCGTCGGGGCGACAGCCCTTGCTCCGCCGTTGATCTGACACCATTCCCCGGGGGCCCCGTTCGGCGGAAGAACGGTGCTCGTTCGGAATCAGATGCGACCAGGGGACGGATGGGACCGCGCAGTGCGGGGCTACGAACGCCAGGAGCGAGAGCCGGCGGCTGACGTCGACCACCTCTCTCGGTTCGAGGCCGAGATGGAACGGCTGAAGACCGAGCGGGAGAAGGCCGTCCAGCACGCCGAGGACCGCGGCTATCAGGTCGAGGTGCTGCGCGCCAAGCTGCACGAGGCGCGCCGCAGTCTGGCGACCCGTCCTGCCTATGACGGGGCCGACATCGGCTATCAGGCCGAGCAGATGCTCCGTAATGCCCAGATGCAGGCCGACCAGCTTCGCGTCGACGCCGAGCGCGAGATCAGCCAGGCACGGGCGCAGACCCAGCGTCTCCTCCAGGAGCACGCCGAGCACTCCGCCCGGCTCCAGGCCGAGCTGCACCAGGAGGCCGTCACCCGGCGTCAGCAGCTCGACCAGGAGCTGGCGGAGCGCCGCCAGACCGTCGAGTCGCACGTCAACGAGAACGTGGCGTGGGCGGAGCAGCTCCGCGCCCGCTCCGAGTCCCAGGCCCGCCGGCTGCTGGACGAGTCGCGCGCCGAGGCCGAGCAGGCGCTCGCCGCCGCCCGCACGGAGGCCGAACGGGTCGCCGCCGAGGCGCGCCAGCGGCTCACCACCGACGCCGAGACGGCCCGCGCGGAGGCCGAGGCGCTGCTGCGCCGTGCCCGCACGGACGCCGAGCGGCTGCTGAACGCCGCCTCGACGCAGGCCCAGGAGGCCACCGACCACGCCGAGCAGCTCCGCAGCAGCACGGCGAGCGAGTCGGACAACGCCCGCCGTCAGGCCGGCGAGCTGAGCCGCGCCGCCGAGCAGCGGATGAGCGCCGCCGAGACGGCGCTGCGCGAGGCCCAGACCGAGGCGGACAAGGTCCTCACCGAGGCCAAGGACGCCGCGGCGAAGACGATCGCGAACGCCGAGTCGGTCAACGAACAGCGCACCCGGACCGCGAAGGAGCAGGTCGCCCGGCTGGTCGGCGAGGCCAACCAGGAGGCCGAGACCACCAAGTCCGAGGCCGAGCAGATCGTCGCGGACGCCCGCAGCAAGGCCGAGACGATCGTCGCGGAGGCCGAGGAGAGCGCCCGCAGCCTCACCGCCGAGGAGACCGCCTCCCAGCTCGCCAAGGCGGCCCGTACCGCCGAGGACGTACTGGACAAGGCGTCCGAGGAAGCCAAGCGGACCACGAAGGCGGCCTCCGAGGAGGCCGAGCGGATCCGTACCGAGGCGGAGACCGAGGCCGACCGGCTGCGCGCCGAGGCCCACGACATCGCCGCGCAGCTCAAGGGCACGGCGAAGGACGACACCAAGGAGTACCGCGCCAAGACCGTCGAGCTCCAGGAGGAGGCGCGGCGGCTGCGCGGGGACGCGGAGCAGCTTCGTTCGGACGCGGTCGCCGAGGGCGAGCGCATCCGCGCCGAGGCCCGGCGCGAGGCTGTCCAGCAGATCGAGGAAGGCGCCCGGACCGCCGAGGAACTGCTCGGCAAGGCCAAGGCGGACGCGGACGAGCTGCGCCAGGCCGCCACGGCGGACAGCGAGAAGGTCCGCACCGAGGCCATCGAGCGCGCCACGACGCTGCGCCGGCAGGCCGAGGAGACGCTGGAGCGGACCCGTGCGGAGGCCGACCGGCACCGCGCGGACGCCGAGGAGCAGGCCGAGACGATCGCGGCCGACGCGGAGCGGGCCGCCGAGCGGCAGCGCGAGGAGACCGAGCGGGCCATAGAGGCCCGTCAGGCCGAGGCCGCCGAGGGGCTGGCCCGGCAGCACACGGAGACCGAGGAGCGTCTGGCCGGTGCCGAGCAGGCGCTGACCGACGCGCGGGCGGAGGCCGAGCGGATCCGCCGCGAGGCTTCCGAGGAGATCGACCGGCTGCGTTCGGAGTCCGCCGAGCGGATCCGTACGCTCCAGGCCCAGGCCGAGACGGAGGCCGACCGGCGGCGCGACGAGGCCGCGGCGGACGCGGCGGCGTCCCGTGCCGAGGGCGAGACCGTCGCCGTACGGCTGCGTTCGGAGGCCGCGGCGGAGGCCGAGCGGCTCAAGTCGGAGGCCCAGGACAGCGCCGACCGCGTGCGCGGCGAGGCGCAGGCCGCGGCCGAGCGTCTGGCGGCCGAGGGTGCCGAGACGCTGGCCGCCGCCCAGGAGGAGGCCGCCCGGCGCCGCCGCGAGGCCGAGGAGACCCTCGGTTCGGCGCGCCAGGAGGCCGACCAGGAGCGCGAGCGGGCCCGCGAGCAGAGCGAGGAACTGCTGGCGTCCGCGCGCAAGCGGGTCGAGGAGGCCCAGACCGAGGCCGTACGGCTGGTCGAGGAGGCCGACCGGCGCGCGACCGAGATGGTCTCCAACGCCGAGCAGACCGCGCAGCAGGTGCGGGACTCGGTGGCGGGGCTGCACGAGCAGGCCCAGGAGGAGATCACCGGGCTGCGCTCGGCCGCCGAGCACGTGGCGGACCGTACGCGCACCGAGGCGCAGGAGGAGGCGGACCGGGTCCGCGCCGACGCGTACGCCGAGCGCGAGCGGGCCGGCGAGGACGCGGCGCGGATGCGGCGCGAGGCGAACGAGGAGCGGGAGGCCGCGAGCGCGCTCGCGGAGCGCACGGTCGCGGAAGCGATCGCGGAGGCGGAGCGGATGCGCTCGGACGCCTCCGACCACGCCCAGCGGGTGCGCACCGAGGTGTCGGACGCCATCGCGAACGCCGACCAGGACGCCGCGCGCACCCGTGCGGACGCCCGGGAGGACGCGAACCGGATCCGTTCGGACGCGGCCGCGCAGGTGGACACGCTCATCACCGAGGCGACGGCGGAGGCCGAGCGGCTCGGGATCGAGACCGCGGCCGAGGCCGAGCGGGTACGCGCCGAGTCCGTGGCCAAGGCCGAGAAGCTCATCTCGGACGCGACCGGTGACGCGGAGCGGCTGCGCGCCGAGGCCGCCGAGGCGGTCGGTTCCGCCCAGCAGCACTCCGAGCGGATCCGCACCGAGGCCGAGCGCTTCAAGGTGCGGGCGACGGAGGAGGGCGAGCGGCGTACGACGGCGGCGCGCGAGGAGTCCGAGCGCCTGCTGGACGAGGCACGCCAGGAGGCCAACAAGAAGCGCTCCGAGGCGGCCGAGCAGGTCGACACGCTCATCTCCGAGACGGCGTCCGAGGCGGACAAGCTGCTCTCGGACGCGCAGCAGAGCGCGCAGAAGATGACGGCGGACGCCGAGTCGCAGGCCGACACCATGGTCGGGGTGGCGCGTGGCGAGGCCGAGCGGCTCGTCTCGGAGGCGACCGTCGAGGGCAACACGCGGGTGGAGCGGTCCCGTGCGGACGCGGACGAGCTGCTGGTCGGCGCGCGCCGGGACGCCACGGCGATCCGGGAGCGCGCGGAGGAGCTGCGCGACCGGGTCACGTCCGAGATCGAGGATCTGCACGAGCGGGCGCGCCGTGAGTCGTCCGAGGCGATGAAGAACGCGGGCGACCGGTGCGACGCGCTCATCAAGGCCGCCGAGGACCAGCTCGCGGAGGCCGAGGCGAAGGCCAAGGACCTGATGGCGGAGGCGAACTCCGAGGCGAGCAAGGTCCGGATCGCGGCCGTGCGCAAGGCCGAGGGGCTCCTCAAGGAGGCCGAGCAGAAGAAGTCCTCGCTCGTCACCGAGGCGGAGAAGATCAGGTCCGAGGCCATTCAGGAGGCGAAGGCCGCCGTCGAGGAGGGCAAGCGCGACCTGGAGGTCCTGGTCCGCCGGCGCGAGGACATCAACACGGAGATCTCCCGTGTCCAGGACGTCCTTGAGGCGTTGGAGTCCTTCGAGGCCCCTGGTGGCAAGGACGGCGGGGTGAAGGCGGCCGCGGCCGCGGGGGCGGCCCGTTCGGGCGGCAAGGCGTCGGAGAGCTAGGGCCTGCCGTCCGGATCAGGCGGCTCGTCCGGGGCCTGAGTGCCGGACGCGCGGTGGCTTCGGGACCTGTCCGCCGGACAGGCCCTGGCGGGAAGCACGGATTCAGGTGCTTTCTGGGAGGTTTGTCACAGGTTCTGGCAAGCCTTCCGACAGCCGGCCACCCAAAAGGAGTGTCATTCTCCAGATCAAACACGTATCCGCTCGATGACACACCGCATTGCCCCCTAGGATTCCACCTATCACCTCACCGGTCTCATTCGACAGGAACCCCATGAGCGACACTTCCCCCTACGGCTTCGAGCTTGTGCGGCGTGGATACGACCGCGCTCAGGTGGACGAACGCATCTCGAAGCTCGTCTCCGACCGTGACAGCGCTCTGGCCCGTATCACCGCCCTCGAAAAGCGCATCGAGGAACTCCATCTCGAAACGCAGAACGCCCAGGCCCAGGTGAGCGACGCCGAGCCGTCGTACGCCGGTCTGGGCGCCCGCGTCGAGAAGATCCTCCGCCTCGCCGAGGAGGAGGCCAAGGACCTGCGCGAGGAGGCCCGTCGCGCGTCCGAGCAGCACCGTGAGCTCGCCGAGTCGGCGGCTCAGCAGGTGCGCAACGACGCCGAGTCGTTCGCCGCGGACCGCAAGTCCAAGGCGGAGGACGAGGGCGTCCGGATCGTCGAGAAGGCCAAGAGCGACGCCTCTCAGCTGCGCTCTGAAGCGCAGAAGGACGCGTCCTCCAAGCGCGAGGAGGCGGACGCCCTCTTCGAGGAGACCCGCGCCAAGGCCGCCCAGGCCGCCGCCGATTTCGAGACGAACCTCGCCAAGCGCCGCGAGCAGTCCGAGCGCGACCTGGCCTCGCGTCAGGCCAAGGCCGAGAAGCGCCTCGCGGAGATCGAGCACCGCGCGGAGCAGCTCCGCCTGGAGGCCGAGAAGCTGCGCACGGACGCCGAGCGCCGCGCCCGCCAGACGGTGGAGACGGCTCAGCGCCAGGCCGAGGACATCGTGGCCGACGCCAACGCCAAGGCCGACCGTATCCGTTCGGAGTCCGAGCGCGAGCTGGCCGCCCTCACCAACCGCCGCGACTCGATCAACGCGCAGCTCACGAACGTCCGCGAGATGCTCGCGACGCTCACGGGCGCCGCGGTGGCCGCCGCCACCGGCCCGGCGGAGGACGAGCCGATCACCCGCGGGGTTCCGGCACAGCAGTCCCGGTAACCGCACAGCACGACACCAGGGCCCGCTCCCTCACCGAGGGCGCGGGCCTTGTCGTCTGCGTGGGCTCTGTCGTCTGCGTGGGCTCTGTCGTCAAGTGGCAGGCCCCCGGGGGCCGTCTTAGCGTGGCCGCATGATCGAGCTCGAGGGGCTGACGAAGCGGTACGGCGAGAAGGTGGCGGTCAACAACCTCACCTTCACCGTCAGACCTGGCATCGTGACCGGCTTCCTCGGCCCCAACGGCGCCGGGAAGTCCACGACGATGCGGATGATGCTCGGGCTCGACCGTCCCACCGCGGGCGACGTACGGATCGACGGACAGCACTACGACCGGCTCAAGGACCCGCTGAAGTACATCGGCGCCCTGCTGGACGCCAAGGCGATGCACGGTGGCCGCAGCGCCTTCAACCACCTTCTGTGCCTCGCCCAGAGCAACGGCATCCCGAAGGCGCGGGTGCACGAGGTCCTCGACACCGTCGGCCTCACCGCGGTCGCCCGGAAGAAGGCGAAGGGGTTCTCGCTGGGCATGGGCCAGCGGCTCGGCATCGCGGGCGCGCTGCTGGGCGACCCGCGGATCCTGATGTTCGACGAGCCGGTCAACGGCCTCGACCCCGAGGGCATCCACTGGATCCGCAATCTGATGAAATCCCTCGCGTCCCAGGACCGTACGGTCTTCGTCTCCTCGCACCTCATGAGCGAGATGGCGCTGACCGCCGACCACCTCGTCGTCATCGGCCAGGGCAGACTGCTCGCCGACACCTCGATGGCCGACTTCATCCGGCAGAACTCGCGCAGTTACGTCCGGGTCCGCTCCCCGCAGCGCGAGCGGCTGCTCGACGTGCTGAAGGGCGCGGGGATCACGGCCGTCCAGACGAGCGGCGGGGCGCTGGAGGTGGACGACGGGAAACCGGAGCAGCTCGGGGAACTGGCCGCGCTGCACCAGATCGTGCTGCACGAGCTGAGCCCTCAGCAGGCCTCGCTGGAGGAGGCCTTCATGGGGCTGACCGCGGAGTCGGTGGAGTACCACGCGCACAGCACCGGCACGCCGGAGCGGGAGCTCACGCCGAGCCCGCCGGACACGTCCCCCGCCCCCCGGTGGGGCGGCGACTGGAAGAAGGGCTGACGATGGCGGCCACCCAGGTCCTCAGGTCCGAGTGGACCAAGATCCGTTCCGTTTCGTCCACGGTGTGGACGCTGAGCCTCGCGGCGGTCGTGACGATCGCGCTGGGCCTGCTCATCTCGCTCCTCTCCCGCAACGAGTTCGACAACCTGAGCCGGCAGGACCGGCTCACGTTCGACCCGACGTTCATCAGCTTCGCGGGCATGACCCTCGGGCAGCTCGCGATGATCGTGTTCGGGGTGCTCGTCGTCGGCAACGAGTACAGCACCGGCATGATCCGCACCTCGCTCTCGGCGGTCCCCCAGCGCGGCACCTTCCTGTTCAGCAAGGTCGCGGTGGCGGCCGGCCTCGCCCTGATCGTCGGAATGATCACCAGCTTCATCACGTTCTTCGTGGGCCAGGCGGCGCTCGGCACGCACAGGACGTCGATCGGCGATCCGGGGGTGCTGCGCGCGGTGATCGGCGGAGGGCTCTACATGACGCTCATCGCCGTCTTCTCGATGGGCGTCGCGGCGATGCTGCGCTCCCCGATGCTCTCGCTCGGCATTCTCATGCCGTTCTTCTTCCTGATCTCCAACATCCTGGGCGCCGTCTCCGCGACCAAGAAGGTCGGCCGATACCTCCCCGACCAGGCCGGCAGCAGGATCCTGCGGGTGGTGACGCCCATCGACGACACGCCCTACGGGCCCTGGGGCGGCCTCGGCATCATGGTGCTGTGGGTGGCCGTGGCCCTGGCCGGCGGCTACGCGCTGCTCAAGAAGCGGGACGCGTAGACGGACGCCGCTCAAGAAGCGGGACGCGTAGACGGACGCTGCTCAAGAAGCGGGACGCGTAGACGGACGCTGCTCAAGAAGCGGGACGCCTGGACGGACGCAACTCAATGAGCGGACGGGCCTGACGGACGCGGCTCAACGAGCGGACGGATCGGACGGACGCCGCTCAAGAGGGGTCAGGCACGGGACGGCCGGGCGGCTCGTCGCCGTCCGGGCCGGGGTGGATCAGGCCGTCGAAGTCGGACCAGCCGTCCCACTGCCACACGTCCTTGCCGAGGTCCGGCTGGAGCGGCACGAAGCGGCCGAGTTCGAAGTCCCCGGCCTCCAGGTCGAACCAGCGTTCGTCGGCGACCTCGGTGCCGAGCCCGACGGTCCGGGCGGTCAGCCGGACGAGGAGTTTCACCCCGGACGAGCGGGACAGGTCCTTGCCCTGGATCCGGCCGAACGGCAGTCCGGCCACCGGCGCCTCGACCGGTATCCAGACCGTGAAGGGCGCCCCCCGCTCGACCGCGAGCCAGCTCCGCTCGTCGGCCGGCTCGCCCTGCGCGTCCAGGACCTTCAGCCACTGCTTGTAGATGACGAGACTGCCGTCGTGCGGGGAGCGCTCCAGATAGCGCAGATGGGCGCGGGCCCGCAGGTCGACGACCGAGAGATTGTCGAAGCGGTTGTAGAAGCGGACGGCGATGATGGCGTGGTCGCTGTCCGCGTGCCGCCGCGAGTAGCCCGGGAAGTCGGCGGTCCAGGCGTGCGAGATGCTGGCCCGCCGCCGCCACACGAAGGGCCGCAGCGCGAACAGCTTGATCAGGGCGATGCCCAGCAGCACCGCCGGCACCAGCGCGCCGGTCACGGACGCGAGCGTGGCGAGGAGCTGGTGGGCGGTGCTGTCCGGTTCGGGGTCGAGGCTGTCGGTGCCGACGCAGGCGCGCAGCACGCCGAGGCTGAGGTCCAGGAGCCGCTCCCCGTCGGAGAAACGGTCCGCCATCGAACGCGGCGAGTCCTCGGTCAGCGTCCAGGCCGCCGCCACGACGACCGAGAGCACGGCGAGCGCGCCCAGTGTCATCAGCAGCAGGGCGTGGACGGTGCGTCCGGCGATCCACCAGCGAACCGACATGCGATAACGCGGATGCGCCGGTCCCCGGCCGGTCTGTCCCAGCCGTCCCAGCCTTCCCAGGCTTTGCCTCATGAGCCCCAACTTGCTTCCCCCGTAACCGATTTCGCCCTCACCTCTACAATAGGGGCGACAGCATTCCCGGTGTCGGTTCAGGCCAACCGCGCCCAGCCGGGGAGACCGGGTCCCACGCCGGGTAGACCTCGGATGAAGGCCCAGGTCCATCTCGCGTGAAAGGCTGTGCCCGCATGCGCGCGACACCACCCCCGGAGGGCGTCACCGTGACGACGAAGGACCGAAGCCTCGAGGCGCTGGGCCTGAGCGACGTGCCCGCGAAGAAGCCCCTCACCTATCCGGGCCGGCCCACCACCGAGCCGTCCCTGCTGACCGGCGGCGAGCTGCTCCAGCTCGACGTGCGGCCGCTGCGGCTCGGCGAGTGGTTCGTGGAGGAGCGCCAGGCGCAGCAGCGGCTCGACGAGGCCCTCGCCGACCTGGGGCAGGTGGGCACCGGACTGCGCCACCCGGTCATCGCCGTCGGTTCGAACGCCTCCCCCGGGCAGGTCGCCCACAAACTGACCCGGCTGGGCATCCCGGCGACGGTGCCGATGGTTCCGGTGCGGGTGCGCGGGATCGGCGTGGGCTGCTCGGGACACATCAGTCCGGCGGGTTACGTGGCCGGGACGCCGTACGTGGACCCGGACGCCGAGACGACGCTCGTGGTGACCTGGCTGGACTCGACGCAGCTCAAGGCCGTCGACGACACCGAGTTCCCGGACTACCGGCGGGCGATACTCCCCGGCGGCGCGTTCACGATGACGATGCCGTCCGGGGAGCGGCTCGGCGGCGCGTACATCTACTTCAGCGCGCACGGCGTGCTCGCCGAGCCGGAGACCGGGCGGCCCCGCCCCGGCGGCGGCGACCAGTCCGAGCTGCTCGCGGCTCTGCTGGCCGACTCCGGGCGCCTGCGCGACCTGCTCGGGCCCGACCCGGCGACGTGGGTGCGCCGCGCTGGTGCCGACCGGTCGCTGCGCGAGGCGGGCACGCTGATCTTCGGCGAGGAGGGCTGGGTGCTGCCGCAGACCGACTTCCTGCCCTATCTCGACGAATCGGCCGAGCTGCGGCTGTACGACGATCTTCCGCCGCTGGACGATTCCCTGCCGGGCCGCTCCTGAGATTTCCCTGCCGGAGGGGGCGGCGTGAATTCGCTTTTCCCTCCCCGCCAGGAGGGACGGGTACCTGACAGAACACCGGTACGAAACTTCGCGCTCTCCTGGATCTTTCACCAGCCGATGGGCGGGACTTTACTTCCCCTTGAGTGGAACCGCCGGCGCCCGGATATCCTCCTAACCCTTACGGGGGCGTGCGCCCCGACGTCCTGAACCTTTCGATGGGTGCGGAGAATGATCGAGGCAGTCGGCCTGACGAAGCGCTACGGCGCCAAGACAGCCGTGTACAACCTTTCCTTCCAGGTCCGGCCGGGTGCGGTCACCGGCTTCCTCGGGCCCAACGGCTCGGGCAAGTCGACGACGATGCGCATGATCCTCGGCCTCGACAATCCGACCTCCGGTCAGGTGACGATCGGCGGCTTCCCCTACCGCAGGCTGCCGAACGCGCCCCGCCAGGTCGGCGCGCTCCTCGACGCCAAGGCCGTCCACGGCGGCCGGAGCGCCCGCAACCATCTGCTGAGCCTGGCGCAGCTCTCGGGCATCCCGGCCCGCCGTGTGGACGAGGTGCTCGGCGTCGTCGGCCTCCAGGACGTGGCGCGGAAGCGCTCCAAGGGCTTCTCCCTCGGCATGGGCCAGCGCCTCGGCATCGCCGCCGCGCTCCTCGGCGACCCCCAGGTGCTGCTCTTCGACGAGCCGGTCAACGGCCTCGACCCCGAGGGCATCCTCTGGGTGCGCAACCTGATGAAGGCCCTCGCCGCGGAAGGCCGTACGGTCTTCGTCTCCTCGCACCTCATGAGCGAGATGGCGCTGACCGCCGACCACCTCATCGTGATCGGCCGCGGCCAGCTCCTCGCCGACCAGAGCATCAAGGAGTTCATCTCCCACAACTCGGCGGACTTCGCCCGGGTGCGCACCCCCGACACCGAGCCGCAGCAGCGCGAGAAGCTGACCGCCGCGCTGACCGAGGCTGGCGGCCAGGTGCTGCCCGAGCAGGACGGCGCGCTGCGCGTCACCGGCCTGCCGCTCCCCCGCATCAGCGACCTCGCGCACTCCGCCGACGTCCGCCTGTGGGAGCTGTCTCCGCACCAGGCCTCGCTGGAGGAGGCGTACATGCGGATGACGCAGGGCGCCGTCGACTACCGCTCGACCGTCGACCAGAAGGCCGGGCTCCAGCAGCCGTTGCCGCCCGGCGCCATGCCGCCTCCGCAGATGCCGGTGGCGGGCCAGGGCCAGCCCGGCTGGTACGCGCCGCTGCCGCCCCAGCAGGGCGGGCAGCCCTTCGCCATGCCGCAGGCCGGTCCCTACGGCGCCCCCGCGGCCCCCGTCGCCGGTGCTCCCGGCCCGTACGGCGCTCCGGCCGCCCCCGGCGCCCCGGACGCCAACCCGTACGCCCAGGCTCCCGCGAGCCCCCCGGCGCCCGCCGCCGCTCCGGCACCCGCGCCCGAGGCCGCGCCCACGACCGCGCCCGCCGCCGACCTGACCAAGCCCGAGGACGCCCGATGAGCACGCCCCAGCCCCCGATGCCGCAGCAGGCCGCCGCTGCCCCCGCCTGGCAGGCGGCGCCCGGCACTTCGTACACCTCGCCGATCCCCGTCACCCGCACCCACCTCGGGCACGCGCTCCACTCCGAGTGGACGAAGATCAAGTCGGTGCGCTCCACGATGTGGACGCTCGGCACCTTCCTGCTCCTGGTGATCGGCATCGGCTTCCTGGTCGCCGTGCAGACCACGGACGAGGACTTCGGGGACGTCCCGTTCACGGTCCCCGCGTTCATCGGACTGCTGCTCGGCCAGCTCTGCCTGATCACGCTGGGCGTGCTCGTGGTCTCCTCCGAGTACGGCACGGGCATGATCCGTACGACGTTCACGGCCTCGCCGCAGCGGCACCGGGTGCTCGCCGCCAAGCTGATCATCTTCTTCGCGGTCGCGTTCACCGTCTCGGCGCTCGCGATCGGGCTCATCGGGCTGTTCACGGCGAGCCTGCACAGCGGCGGCTCCGACATCCCGTGGGTCGGCACCGTCTTCATGGGCGCGCTGTACGTCTCGCTGCTCGGCATGCTCTCGCTCGCCGTGGGCTCGATGCTGCGGCACTCGGCGGGCGCGATCACCACGATGCTCGGTGTCGTGCTGCTGCCCTCGATCCTGCCCGCTTTCCTGATGATGTCCGAGACCCTGCGGACGATCGGCGAGAAGATGCAGGAGTACGCCGCCATCAGCTCGCTGGCCCGGGTCTTCCGGCTGGACAACGAGAGCGGCAACGGCGCCGCCCAGCTCGGCCTGCTCGCCGGGGTCACCGCGGCGGCCGTCGTCGCCGCCTTCGTCCTCCTGGAGCGCCGCGACGTGTGACGACCGCGCCCGTCCCGTCCTTTGAGGCCGGACAGTCCGAAGTCGCCTAGAACCTGGGCGCGTTACGGGACCGCTGCACCCGCGAGGTGCGGCGGTCCTTCGCGTTCCAGCAGGCCTTGTGCCAGTGCCGCCGCTCGTCGACGCCCGAGTGCTCCGGCCAGGCCACCACGTGCGGCACCCCGGAGGGGATCAACTGGTCGCAGCCGGGGCAGCGGTAGGTCTTGCCCTGCGCGCTCGCGCCCGCCACATGACGCACGCTCCACTCGTCGCCCTGCCAGCTCTCCGTGGACTGCCAGCCGCCATAACGGTCCGACGAGTCCTCCCCGGGGCTGCTGCCGGACGGGCCGGCGTCCTTCGGACGGTTGCGACGCGGGGACAAGGGACACCTCACGGAGCTATACAGGGAGCAGGGGCCAACCCCAGCCTACGCGGGACGCACACGGGTACGCGTACTCCGCCAACCCGCACAGATCGCCCTTCGGACAGTCCTCGGACGGTCTTCGGACAGCCCAATTCCCAGACAATCCGCAAATCTCCCCGCAAGGCCGTGTCTTCGGCACGTGTCAGGCGGTTATGCCGGGTGGGGGAGCTCCGTGTCGGAGCCGAGGAAGCAGGAAGTTCGATGCACGTTGGAAGTTTTGTACTCGCCGCCCAGTTCCCTGGACAGGGCCAGGGAGAGGCCCTGCACCGCGCGGTGCGGTCCGCCGAGGTCGCCGAGGAGGCCGGGCTCGACGCGGTCTGGCTGGCCGAACACCACTTCGTGCCGTACGGGACATGCCCGTCGGCCGTCACACTCGCCGCGTACCTGCTCGGCCGCACCGACCGGATCCGGATCGGCACGGCGGTCAGCGTGCTGCCCACCGCGCACCCCGTGGCGCTCGGCGAACAGGCCGCCCTGCTGCACCTGACGTCCGGCGGGCGGTTCTCGCTGGGGGTCGGCCGCGGCGGCCCCTGGGTCGACCTGGAGGTCTTCGGAGCGGGCCTCGCGGCATACGAACACGGGTTCCCGGAGTCACTCGATCTGCTGATCCGCTGGCTGCGCGAGCCGACGGTCGCCGGCACCTCCGAGCGGTTCTCGTTCCGTGAAGTCCCCGTCGTACCACGCCCGTCGGAGGCGCTGAGCGGAGCTCCGGGCCCCGAGGTCGTCGTGGCGTGCACCTCGCCCGCGAGCGTGCGGCTCGCCGCCGAGCGCGGACTGCCGATGCTTCTGGGCATGCACGTCGGGGACGAGGAGAAGGCCGAAATGGTCGCGCTGTGGCGGCGGCACGCGCGCGCGGCGGGACGCCCTTCGGACGAGATCCTCACCGCCGCACATGTCTCCGCCGGCGTCTGCCAGATCGCGGACCGCCGGACCGACGCCGTCGAGACGCTCGTCAAGGCCATGCCGGGCTGGCTGAGGCAGGGACTGGACGCCCATATGACCGTCGACGGCCGCGCGCGCTCGATGCGGGACCCGGTGGCGTACACCGAACTGCTCTGCGGGCTGCACCCGGTGGGCACGCCGCGGCTGTGCGCCGACCGGCTCGCGGCGACCTCCGAGCGGACCGGCATCGGGCGCTTCGCGCTGCTCGTCGAGGGTTCGGGCGACTTGGCGGCGACCGAGGAGAACGTACGGCGGCTCGGGGCCGAGGTGCTGCCCCAGCTCAGGTGACCGCGCGGGGTCCGGCCCCGACGGGCCGGACACGCGGGGAGCTTGCCGCCCCAGTACCAATGCACCTCCCGCGTACGGAGCGGCAAGCAGTGCGGCATCAGTGCGTCAGCAGTCCCTGAACTCCGGGGACTGGTTGAGCAACTGACTGCGGACCGAGGTGAAGCGTGCCAGTGTGTCGTCCACCGAGTCGTCCAGTGGGAACACCGCCACCCGGTGGCAGTTCTGGAAGGCCAGCCGCACTCCGAAGTGCCGCTGCAGCGCGCCGCGTATCGCGTCACTCGCGAGCGCACGCAGCAGCTGGCCACGTGCCTGCTCGTCCGGCGGGGGCGTCTGGTTGTCGGCGAACGCGCCGCCGTCCACCTTCAGCTGGGCCACCAGGGAGCTGATCATCTCCCACGCGTAGGGCAGGGAGGTCCGGACGCAGTCGACGAATTCTGCTTCATCGACCTCGCCTCGCTCGGCCTGTTGGAGTAGGGCCGGTGAGACGTCGAGCGACATGGGTACTCCTCTCGCACCCCCACAGCTCGGGGGTTGCCGGACAGGGACGGGGACCGCGGTATCGAACACGCTGAGTACATGTACCGCGACCTCCCGTTCATACGGTAAGCATCGGCAGGTAACGGCACCAGGAGAATGGGCACATAGCGAACACCCGGTAGGCCGACAATCGGCCACGGCGGAACAGGGAATCTTCAGGATCAATGGGATGACCCGCGAAAACACCGTCCTGGCCGGGTGGCGCCGACCGGTGGAACAAATGGTGCGAACCACCGGTTCCGCCTCGGGACCGTGCGCGGGAGGCGGGTGCGGGACGAGTACGGGAATCGCGTGCACCGCCGCCGGTCGAGTAGCGTTGCCGACCATGCGTCTCGTCATTGCCCGCTGTTCCGTGGACTACGCGGGCCGGCTCACCGCCCATCTCCCGTCGGCGCCCCGCCTGATCCTCGTGAAGGCGGACGGCAGCGTCTCGATCCACGCGGACGACCGGGCCTACAAGCCCCTCAACTGGATGTCGCCGCCCTGCACACTGAAGGAGGGGTCCGGCGACGACGAAGGCGTCTGGACCGTCATCAACAAGGCGGGCGAGAAGCTCATCATCACGATGGAGGAGATCCTCCACGACTCCTCGCACGAACTCGGCGTGGACCCCGGCCTGATCAAGGACGGCGTGGAAGCGCACCTCCAGGAGCTGCTCGCCGACCGCATCGACACCCTCGGCGCGGGCTACTCGCTCATCCGCCGCGAGTACATGACGGCCATCGGCCCGGTCGACATCCTGTGCCGGGACGCCGAGGGGCAGACCGTCGCCGTGGAGATCAAGCGGCGCGGCGAGATCGACGGCGTGGAGCAACTCACGCGCTATCTGGAGCTGTTGAACCGCGACCCGCACCTCGCGCCGGTCCGCGGCATCTTCGCCGCCCAGGAGATCAAGCCGCAGGCCCGCGTCCTCGCCACCGACCGCGGCATCGGCTGCGCGGTCCTGGACTACGACGCCCTTCGCGGCATCGAGGACGACAAACTGCGGCTGTTCTGAGCCCCTCGGGTTCGTATACGACACAGAGGGCCGGGTCCGTCGTCGGATCCGGCCCTCTGTCTCTTCCCATGGGGTCCGGCCGTACGTCCGGACCTCGCTGTCAGATCACCGTGCCGCTCGACGACGTCGGCACCGGGCCGCTCGCGGAGTCGGAGGTGGCCGGGGTCGTCGACGTGCTGGGTGACGGCGACGGGGACGACGGCGAAGGGCTCGCCGAGGACGGTGACGGCGAGGCTTTCGTAGGCTTCGGCGACGGTGAGGTCGGCCGGTGCGTGGGCCGATGCGACGGCGATTCGGAGGGCGACTTCGACGGCTTGTTCGTGCCGGTGCGCGTCCCGCTCGGGCCGGCGGACGGCTGCCGGGTCGCCGTGGCCGTCGGTGTCGGATCGTCCGTGGTGCCGTACGTGCCGTCGGGGCCCGGGTCGGTGGGCGTGGCCACGGCGCCGGAGGAGGAGTCGTCGCCCTTCTTCGGGGTGTCCGCCCCCAGGCTGTCGTCCTGGGCGTCCTGAGTGGCCGACGGATTGACGCCGACCTTCTCGGACGGGGTGTCGTCGGTGTGGTCCGAGGTCGCGCCGAGGGTCACCACGGTCCCGAGGACGGCCACGAGGAGCGCGCCCGCGCCCGCGGCCACCAGGTTGCGCCGGGTGCCGCTGACGAGCCGGCCCGCGACGCTCCGCGGCTTGGCCGCGGGGAAGCCGCGGACGCCCGGGTGGGCGAGCACCGTGATGGTGTCGCCCGACGGGTCGGTGCGCGGGGACGCCGCTACGCCGCCGGGAGGCGACACCGACTCGTCGTGCCGCGCGTCGGGCACCTCTTCGCCCGACGGGCTGCCCCCGCTGGTGATCTGGAGGGTTCCGGAGCGGTCGGCGACCAGGGCGAGCGCGCGGCGGCCGGCGGTGGTGCCGCGCTTGTCGGCGAGTTCGCCGCGCATGGCGACGGAGGCCTCCAGCTCGGCGCGGGCCCGGTCGAGCTGGAGGCCGCACAGCGCGAGGACACCCAGCTCGTGGTGGAAGTAGGCCTGTTCGCCCAGGTCGTCGGCGAGCTCGGAGGCTTCGACGCCGAGACGCAGGACGCGCTCCCAGGCACTCCAGTGCAGCCCGGCCGCGAAGGCGGGCGCGGCCGTGCGGGCGAGCTGGACGGAGACGCTCTCCCCTTCGTCGTCCTGCGGGACGGTGGTGACGGGGACGAGCACGTCCAGGGCGGCGAGCACCGCGTCGGCCTCGGCGCAGACCCGCTCCGGGGTGACCGAGGGGTGCCCGGCCCACCATGTGTAGTGCCGGGCGGCGGCCAGCGCGCTCTCCTGGAGGGTGTCCGCGTAGCCGGAGGCCTCGAGCTGGGCCTGCACACCGGCGGCGAGCCGGTAGCGGGTGCCGACCGGGGAGACCAGCGCGGAGGCCGCGAGTTCGGCGAGCGCGGCGTCGGCGTGGGTGTCGCCCACGAGCGCGGGCAGATGGGCCTGGTGGGGCACCTCGCCGCCGAGCGCGACGGCGAGGCGCAGGGTGGCGCGCGCCGACTCGCTGAGCCGGGAGGCGAGCAGCGCGGCGGGCGCGGCGCCCTCGGCGAGGGAGGGCAGCGGCACGTCGGCGCCGTCGCCGGCCTCGAAGGCCGCGTCGGCCGGGGCTTCCTGGAAGACGCCGTAGTCGTCGAAGGCCTCTTCGCTCGCCTGCATCCGGTCGCGCTGGCGCAGCAGCGCCCCGGCCTGGATGAAGCGCAGGGGCAGCCCCTCCGACTCGAACCAGAGGTCGCCCGCCCAGTTCGACTCGTCCTCGGTCAGGACACGTCCGACGGCGCGTTCCAGCAGTTCGAGACCGCCGCTGCGGTCGAGGCCGCCGAGGAGGACCTCGTCGAGCTGGGCGCGGGCGGACGGGGCCGGTATGTCGGGGGTGGCGGCGATGACGAAGGCGCACTCGGGGGTGGCGTCGAGCAGCACGTCGAGGGCGCTGCCGCCGATCTCCGCGTCGTCGAGGACGACGACCGCGCCGATCTCGCGGACGAGCCGGAGCAGTTCGTCGTGGTCCGGGCGGTGCAGGGGGGCTTCGTAGACGACGGCGAAGAGGTCGTGCAGCACGTCGCTCGCGGTACGTCCGTAGCCGGAGAGACGGACGACGCCGTCGGGGGCGAGGTCCGCGCAGTCTTCGCCGACGGCGTCCAGCAGGACGGTGCGGCCCGATCCCGAGGGGCCGGTGAGCCGTACGGAGCGGCCGCGTGCGAGGAGGCGGACGATCTGCTCGCGCTCCTCGTGGCGTTCCAGGAGCGGCAGCCGGGGCTGTGCCGGGCCGGGCGGAACGGGCGGCTGGGTCGCGCGGGCCAGTTCGGCGCGTTCGGCGGCGCCGCGCTTGGCCGGCGGCCGGGGGCGTTCGTGCGGCGGGCAGTTCTCCAGCTCGCTGCCGTCGACGGGGTTCACGGTGAGCGCGAACTCGCCCGTGACGAGCCTGACCGTGCGGACCAGTGCGGGCTTGTGCTGTCCGAGGTCTGTCGCGAGTGGGTCGCGCGGCGGGCGCGGGCGAGTCACCTGGCCGTCGTCCTCATGGCCGTACTCGCCGGATCCCCGGTTGATCGGGTCCATGTCCCAAGCCCCCCAAAAGCGTCGTGTGCCGATGCCCTCCCGGCCTGGCTGCACACCGCTCTGTCGCTTCTGGTCCGGTGCCCGCTCGTAGGGTTTCGGTCGGCGGGCAGCCGAACCCTAAACCTTCGCACAGTATCTACGAACAGGCGGGGTACCGCGCCGTCCGAACCGTCACGGCTTCGTGAGGATTGTGCACGGGGTGCGGACCGGCGCACCGGTCGGGACGCGTACGCGGTCGCGCACGCGGGGCGGTGGGGCCGCGCTCAGGTCACACCCGGGGCAGGGACTCGACCCCGATACCACCCTCGATCGCCAGGATCCGGTGCAGCCGGGTGGCCACCAGCAGACGCTGCATCTGCGGCGGTACGTCCCGCAGCACGAGCCGTCGGCCGCACCGCCCGGCACGCCGGTGGGCCCCCATGATGACCCCGAGCCCGGTGGCGTCCCAGGAGTCCAGCTCGGACAGGTCGAGCACCAGGTCGCCGGCTCCGTCGTCGACGGCCGTGTGCAGGACCGTGCGGGCGTCCGCCGCGCTGCGTACGTCGAGGCGGCCCCCGACGACCAGCTCGGCGTGGTCGCCCCTGATGTACATATGCGCTCCCCGAGAATGCGTCTCGTAACTCCGCGTGGGTCTGTTTCCGCGTCTTCGCGTCTGCATGTTGTGCATGGTCTGACTGCCTGAGAGCCCCGGAGGTTGCCGTCTGTAAGCGAACCGATACCGAATTCACCTCATGGAGTGACATCCGAGAGGCGTGCACGGCGTCCGTGGCGCATGCGGCGACCGGTGTCCCGGTCGCCGCATGATCGTTCAGTGCTTGTAGAAGCCCTGCCCGCTCTTGCGCCCGATGTCACCGGCGTCAACCATCCGGCGCATCAGCTCCGGCGGGGCGAACTTCTCGTCCTGGGTCTCGGTGTAGATGTTGCCGGTGGCGTGCAGCAGGATGTCGACGCCCGTGAGGTCGGCGGTGGCCAGGGGGCCCATGGCGTGGCCGAAGCCCAGCCGGCAGGCGAGGTCGATGTCCTCGGCGGTGGCCACGCCCGACTCGTACAGCTTCGTCGCCTCGACGACGAGGGCCGAGATGAGACGGGTGGTCACGAAGCCGGCGACGTCGCGGTTGACGACGATGCAGGTCTTGCCGACGGACTCGCTGAACTCGCGCGCGGCGGCGAGCGTTTCGTCGCTGGTCTTGTAGCCGCGGACCAGCTCGACGAGCTGCATCATCGGCACCGGCGAGAAGAAGTGCACGCCGACGACCCGCTCCGGGCGCTCCGTGGCCGCCGCGATCTTGGTGATCGGGATCGCGGAGGTGTTGGAGGCGAGCACGGTGTCGGGGCGGACGATCTTGTCCAGGGCCTGGAAGATCTCGTGCTTGACCTCGAGCTTCTCGAAGACCGCCTCGACGACGATGTCCGCGTCGGCGGCGGCGTCCAGGTCGGTGGTCGCCGTGATGCGAGCGAGGGCGGCGTCCGCGTCGGCGGCTTCCAGCTTGCCCTTGCTCACGAACCTGTCGTACGAGGCCCTGATGCCGTCGAGGCCGCGGTTCAGCGCCTCGTCGGTGACATCGCGCAGAACGACGTCCCAGCCCGCCTGCGCGGAGACCTGGGCAATACCGGACCCCATGAGTCCGGCTCCGATGACGGCGAGCTTCCCAGCCACTCAGACTCCCTTAACACGCTGCTTGTGTATGCCTCTTCGGCGGAGAGTAGCGTTCGGAAGGGGGCGGGAAACCCGTAAGTAACGCGTGTCACGGTCTCAGGGCGTGAGACACCCGTCACGTCCCGTCCCACGGACCCGGCGCACCCTCACCGGCCGGGTCCGCGCCCTGTGATCCGCACCTCGCGGGCACGGCGCCTCCCGGGCCCGCGGGGGCGTCTAGATTGAGTCCATGGTCAATCTGACGCGCATCTACACCCGGACCGGCGACCAGGGCACCACGGCCCTCGGGGACATGAGCAGGGTCGCCAAGACCGATCTGCGGATCTCGGCGTACGCCGACGCCAACGAGGCGAACGCGGTGATCGGTACGGCGATCGCGCTGGGCGGCCTGGAGGACGAGGTCGTCCACGTCCTCACCCGGGTCCAGAACGACCTGTTCGACGTGGGCGCGGACCTGTCGACGCCCGTCGCCGAGGACCCGAAGTTCCCGCCGCTGCGGGTCGAGCAGTTCTACATCGACAAGCTGGAGGCGGACTGCGACCTGTTCAACGAGCGGCTGGAGAAGCTCCGCTCCTTCATCCTGCCCGGCGGCACCGCCGGCGCGGCGCTCCTGCACCAGGCGTGCACGGTCGTGCGCCGGGCCGAGCGCTCGACCTGGGCGGCGCTGGAGGTCCACGGTGAGGTGATGAACCCGCTCACCGCCACCTACCTCAACCGCCTCTCGGACCTCCTGTTCATCCTGGCGCGCACGGCGAACAAGGACGTGGGCGACGTGCTGTGGGTCCCGGGCGGGGAGCGCTGAGCGACTCCCGGACTCTTCCGCCGAACACGGTCAGGGCGTCCGCGCCGGGCTCGAAGCGACCTTCGGGCCCGTTGCCGCGGGCGCCCTTCGTCGTCCCCGCCGGAGGCTCCGGTCCGACCGCGCGCGGGGACACGAAGGACCACGTCAGCCGCCTGCCGGTCCGTCAGACGGTACGACCGGCCGCCAAGGCGCGGCACCCGTAAGGGAGTTGAGGATCAAGAGGGACGGGGAACTAGTGGTCCAGACCTATTGACCTGTGGTCCAGACCTTCCTATTCTCACGGCACCGTGGGTGTGAAGGCTCAGTCACGCCCCTCCCTCCCCCAACTCCCCCGAGGAGGCGCGGAATGCGCTTCAGACAACGAGCGACGGCAGGGCTCGCCACGCTGCTGCTCCCCCTGGCCGGCCTGGTCGGCCTCGCGAGTCCGGCCCACGCCGCCGACAGTGCCACCGCCACCTACACGAAGACCCAGGACTGGGGCACGGGCTTCGAAGGCAAGTGGACCGTCAAGAACACCGGTACCACCGCGATCAGTTCGTGGACGATCCAGTGGGACTTCCCCTCCGGCACCTCCGTCACCTCGGCCTGGGACGCGGACGTCACCAGCTCGGGCAACCACTGGACCGCCAAGAACAAGTCCTGGAACGGCACCCTCGCCGCGGGCGCCTCCGTCTCCTTCGGCTTCAACGGCGCCGGCGCCGGCTCCCCGTCGAACTGCACGCTCAACGGCGGCAGTTGCGACGGCGGCACCACCGTCCCCGGCGACAGCGCGCCCTCCGCGCCGGGCACCCCCACCGCGTCCTCCGTCACCGACACCTCGGTGAAGCTCTCCTGGGGCGCGGCCACCGACGACAAGGGCGTCAAGAACTACGACGTCCTCCGCGGCGGCAGCAAGGTCGCGACCGTGACGACGACCTCGTACACGGACACCGGCCTGACCGCCGGCACCGACTACTCGTACACCGTCCAGGCCCGTGACACCGCCGACCAGACCGGTCCGGTCAGCGGCTCCGTCGCCGTCCACACCACCGGCGGCACCACCGACCCGCCGCCCAGCGGCAAGAACGTCAAGCTCGGCTACTTCACCGAGTGGGGCATCTACGGCCGCAACTACAACGTCAAGAACCTGGTGACGTCGGGCTCCGCCGCCAAGATCACGCACATCAACTACGCCTTCGGCAACGTCACCAACGGCCAGTGCGCGATCGGCGACTCCTACGCCGACTACGACAAGGCCTTCACCGCCGACCAGGCGGTCAGCGGCGTCGCCGACACCTGGGACCAGCCGCTGCGCGGCAACTTCAACCAGCTCCGCGAGCTGAAGGCCAAGTACCCGAACATCAAGATCCTGTGGTCCTTCGGCGGCTGGACCTGGTCCGGCGGCTTCGCCCAGGCGGCGGCCAACCCGACCGCCTTCGCGCAGTCCTGCTACAACCTGGTCGAGGACCCGCGCTGGGCCGACGTCTTCGACGGCATCGACATCGACTGGGAGTACCCGAACGCCTGCGGTCTGTCCTGTGACAGCAGCGGTGCCGCGGCCTACAAGAACCTGATGCAGGCCCTGCGCGCCAAGTTCGGCTCCAGCAACCTGGTCACCGCGGCCACCACGGCCGACGGCACCTCCGGCGGCAAGATCGACGCCGCGGACTACGCGGGCGCCTCGCAGTACGTCGACTGGTACAACGTCATGTCGTACGACTTCTTCGGAGCGTTCGCCGCGCAGGGCCCGACCGCCCCGCACTCCCCGCTCACCTCGTACAGCGGCATCCCGACGCCCGGCTTCACCACCGCCGACGCGATCGCCAAGTTCAAGTCGAAGGGCGTGCCCGCGAGCAAGCTGCTCATCGGCATCGGCTTCTACGGCCGCGGCTGGACCGGGGTCACCCAGTCCGCGCCCGGCGGCTCGGCGACCGGCCCGGCGGCCGGCACGTACGAGCAGGGCATCGAGGACTACAAGGTCCTGAAGACCTCCTGCCCCTCCACGGGCCTCGTCGCCGGTACCGCGTACGCCTACTGCGGCAACAACTGGTGGTCGTACGACACCCCGGCCACCATCGGCACGAAGATGGCGTGGGCCAAGAGCCAGGGCCTGGGTGGCGCCTTCTTCTGGGAGTTCAGCGGCGACACGAGCAACGGTGAACTCGTCAGCGCCATCAACAGCGGCCTGAACTGATCACCGGCCCGGACACGGGTCCAGAGCACACCGAAAACCGCGGGCAGACCTCCGGGTCTGTCCGCGGTTCGCTGTTCAGGGGCCTCAGGCCACGTTCACCCTCCCCCAACCGCTCCGCGGCCGGGAGGGACCCCCATCCAACGGGGCCCTGAACGTCGCTACGCGACGTTCACCCTCCCCCAACCGCTCCGCGACCGGGGGGACCCCCATCCAACGGGGCCCTGAACGTCGCTACGCGACGTTCACCCGTTGTCCCGGCGGGGCCGCTTCCAGCCAGGCGAGGAAACCGGTCAGCGCGTCCTCGCTCATCGCCAGTTCGAGGCGCGTCCCGCGGTGCTGACAGGCCAGGATGATCGCGTCGGAGAGCAGCGCGAGTTCCTCCTCGCCCTCGGCGGCGCGACGGCCGGCCACCTCGATCGCCGAGCGTTCGAGGACGCGGCGCGGACGGGGGGCGTACGAGAAGACGCGGTACCACTCGACCCGGTCGCCGTTGTAGCGGGCCACCCCGTAGCTCCAGCCCTTGCCGCTGAGGTCACCCTTCTCGGGGACGTCCCAGCGCAGGCTGCAGTCGAACGTTCCGCCGGAGCGCTGGATGAGCCGGCGGCGGAGGCCGAAGACGAACAGCCCCACCACCACGAGCGCTACTACCACTCCGCACACAGTCAGAGCGAGGACCATCGACACCGACCTCCTCGTCTCCTAGGTAACGGAAAAGAAAAAACGTCCGGATTTGCCTCAGCCGCGGCCAGGGCCGGAGTGATCCGGTCCCAGCCGCGGCTGAGGCAAAGCTTCACACAGTGCTCCCCCAGCGCCTAAAGGCCTGGGGTCGCACCGATGGTCAGCGCGTCGACACCGCGCGCAGACGGACGTCCGCGCGACGCTCGGCGGACGCGTCGGCGTCCGACTTCGCGCGCTCGAGCGCCCGCTCCGCACGCTGGACATCGATCTCGTCCGACAGCTCGGCGATCTCGGCCAGCAGCGACAGCTTGTTGTCGGCGAAGGAGATGAAACCGCCGTGCACCGCGGCGACGACCGTTCCACCATCACTCGTACGAATGGTCACCGGGCCCGACTCCAGCACACCGAGAAGCGGCTGGTGACCGGGCATGACGCCGATGTCGCCGGACGTGGTACGCGCGACGACCAGGGTGGCCTCGCCGGACCAGACACTGCGGTCCGCGGCGACGAGCTCGACGTGCAGCTCAGCAGCCAAGGTGGGCTCCTCGGGTCACCACCCGGCGTTGCTGCCGGGTGTTGGGTCAAAGTCTAGTAGGCGTACGGAGGGGGAAGGACCGCACCCCGCGAGGTGTGGTCCCGCCCCCTCACTCAAGAACACGAGGTTCAGGAGACGCCGAGCTCCTTGGCGTTGGCCTTGAGGTCCTCAATGCCACCGCACAGGAAGAACGCCTGCTCCGGGAAGTGGTCGTACTCACCGTCGATGATCGCGTTGAAGGCCGCGATCGACTCGTCCAGCGGGACGTCCGACCCGTCGACGCCGGTGAACTGCTTGGCGACGTGGGTGTTCTGGGACAGGAAGCGCTCCACGCGACGGGCGCGGTGGACGGTGAGCTTGTCCTCCTCGCCCAGCTCGTCGATACCGAGGATCGCGATGATGTCCTGAAGGTCCTTGTACTTCTGAAGAACCGACTTGACGCGCATCGCGGCCGCGTAGTGGTCCGCCGCGATGTAGCGGGGGTCCAGGATGCGGGACGTGGAGTCCAGCGGGTCCACGGCCGGGTAGATGCCCTTCTCGGAGATCGGACGGGAGAGAACCGTCGTCGCGTCGAGGTGGGCGAACGTGGTGGCCGGGGCCGGGTCGGTCAGGTCGTCCGCGGGGACGTAGATCGCCTGCATCGAGGTGATCGAGTGACCGCGGGTCGAGGTGATGCGCTCCTGGAGGAGACCCATCTCGTCGGCCAGGTTCGGCTGGTAACCCACCGCGGAGGGCATACGGCCGAGCAGGGTCGAGACCTCGGAACCGGCCTGCGTGAAGCGGAAGATGTTGTCCACGAAGAACAGCACGTCCTGCTTCTGCACATCGCGGAAGTACTCCGCCATGGTCAGACCCGCGAGGGCCACGCGCAGACGGGTGCCCGGGGGCTCGTCCATCTGGCCGAAGACAAGGGCGGTCTTGTCGATGACGCCCGACTCCGCCATCTCCGCGATGAGGTCGTTGCCCTCACGCGTGCGCTCACCGACACCGGCGAACACGGAGACACCGTCGTGGTTGTTGGCGACGCGGTAGATCATCTCCTGGATGAGCACCGTCTTGCCGACGCCGGCACCACCGAACAGACCGATCTTTCCACCCTTGACGTACGGGGTGAGAAGGTCGATGACCTTGACGCCGGTCTCGAACATCTCGGTCTTCGACTCGAGCTCGTCGAAGCGCGGGGCCTTGCGGTGGATGGACCAGCGCTCGCCCGAGTACTTCTCGTCGGTGTTCAGCACCTCACCGAGGGTGTTGAACACCTTGCCCTTGGTGAAGTCACCGACGGGAACCGTGATGCCGGCTCCGGTGTCGGTGACCGCGGCCTGGCGGACCAGACCGTCGGTGGGCTGCATCGAGATCGTGCGGACGAGGCCGTCACCCAGGTGCTGGGCGACTTCCAGGGTCAGCGTCTTCAGCTCGCCGGCGTTGGCCGGGTCGGCCACCTCGACGTGAAGGGCGTTGTAGATCTCCGGCATCGCGTCGACGGGGAACTCCACGTCGACGACCGGGCCGATGACCCGGGCGACGCGGCCCGTGGCAACGGCCGTCTCAGAAGTCGTCGTCATTACTTGTCACTCCCCGCGGTCGCGTCGGCAAGGGCTGCGGAGCCGCCGACGATCTCGCTGATTTCCTGGGTGATTTCGGCCTGGCGGGCCGCATTGGCAAGACGGGAGAGCGAGGTGATCAGGTCTCCCGCGTTGTCGGTCGCCGACTTCATCGCGCGGCGCGTGGCGGCGTGCTTGGAGGCAGCCGACTGGAGCAGCGCGTTGTAGATACGGCTCTCGACGTAGCGCGGCAACAGGGCGTCAAGGACGTCCTCCGCCGACGGCTCGAACTCGAACAGCGGAAGGATCTCGCCCTCGGGCGCTTCCTCCGCCACCTCTTCGAGGCGAAGCGGAAGCAGCCGGCCGTCGATGGCCGTCTGCGTCATCATCGAGACGAACTCGGTGTAGACGATGTGGAGTTCATCCACGCCGCCCTCCGCCGTGTCCTTCTCGATGGCCTCGATCAGCGGACCCGCGACCTTCTTCGCGTCCGCGTAGGTGGGCTCGTCGGTGAAGCCCGACCACGATTCCACGACCTTGCGCTCGCGGAAGTTGTAGTGGGCCAGACCGCGGCGGCCGACGATGTACGTGTCGACCTTCTTGCCCTCGGCCTCGAGACGGGCGGTCAGCTGCTCCGCCGCCTTGATGGCGTTGGAGTTGAAGGCGCCGGCCAGTCCGCGGTCGCTCGTGAGGAGCAGAACCGCGGAACGGGTCGCCGTCTCCGCCTCCGTGGTCAGCGGGTGCTTGGTGTTCGAGCCGGTGCCGACCGCCGTGACCGCGCGCGTGAGCTCGGTCGCGTAGGGCGTGGAGGCCGCCACCTTGCGCTGCGCCTTGACGACGCGCGAGGCGGCGATCATCTCCATCGCCTTGGTGATCTTCTTGGTCGCGGTGACGGATCGGATGCGACGCTTGTAGACCCGGAGCTGGGCTCCCATGAGTCAGGTCCCTTCCTTACGTCACTTGGCGGCGGCCGGAGCGTCCTCGCCGAGAAGCTTCCCGTCCGAGGTCTCGAACTGCTTCTTGAAGTCAGCGATGCCGTCGGCGATGGCGGTGAGCGTGTCGTCCGACATCTTGCCGCCCTCCTTGATGGAGGTCATGAGGCCCTGCTCCTTGCGGTGCAGGTACTCCAGGAGCTCCTTCTCGAAGCGGCGGATGTCGGCGACCGGCACGTCGTCCATCTTGCCGGTGGTCGCGGACCACACGGAGACGACCTGGTCCTCGGTGGCCATCGGCTGGTACTGAGCCTGCTTGAGCAGCTCGACCAGACGCTGACCGCGCTCCAGCTGCGACTTCGACGCGGCGTCCAGGTCGGAACCGAAGGCGGCGAACGCCTCCAGCTCGCGGTACTGGGCCAGGTCGAGGCGAAGACGGCCGGAGACCTGCTTCATCGCCTTGTGCTGGGCGGAGCCACCGACGCGGGAGACCGAGATACCGACGTTCAGGGCCGGACGCTGGCCGGCGTTGAACAGGTCGGACTCCAGGAAGCACTGGCCGTCGGTGATGGAGATGACGTTGGTCGGGATGAACGCCGACACGTCGTTCGCCTTGGTCTCGACGATCGGCAGACCCGTCATCGAACCGGCGCCCAGGTCGTCGGAGAGCTTCGCGCAGCGCTCCAGCAGACGGGAGTGCAGGTAGAAGACGTCGCCGGGGTAGGCCTCGCGGCCCGGCGGGCGACGGAGCAGCAGGGACACGGCGCGGTAGGCGTCGGCCTGCTTCGAGAGGTCGTCGAAGATGATGAGGACGTGCTTGCCCTCGTACATCCACTGCTGGCCGATGGCCGAACCGGTGTACGGCGCAAGGTACTTGAAGCCGGCCGGGTCGGACGCCGGGGCGGCGACGATGGTCGTGTACTCCAGCGCGCCGGCCTCTTCGAGGGCGCCACGCACGGAGGCGATGGTCGAACCCTTCTGGCCGATGGCGACGTAGATGCAGCGGACCTGCTTCTTGGTGTCGCCCGAGCGCCAGTTGTCGCGCTGGTTGATGATCGTGTCGACGGCCAGCGCGGTCTTGCCGGTCTGACGGTCGCCGATGATCAGCTGACGCTGGCCACGGCCGATCGGGGTCATCGCGTCGACGGCCTTGTAGCCCGTCTCCATCGGCTCGTGCACCGACTTGCGGACCATGACGCCCGGGGCCTGCAGCTCGAGGGCGCGGCGGCCGGACGTCTCGATCTCGCCGAGGCCGTCGATCGGGTTGCCGAGCGGGTCGACGACGCGGCCGAGGTAGCCCTCGCCCACGGCGACGGACAGCACCTCACCGGTGCGCTGCACCGGCTGGCCCTCTTCGATACCGCTGAACTCGCCGAGGACGACCGCGCCGATCTCGCGCTCTTCCAGGTTCAGCGCGAGGCCGAGGGTTCCGTCCTCGAACTTCAGCAGCTCGTTCGCCATGGCCGAGGGAAGACCCTCGATCTTGGCGATACCGTCGCCGGCGACGGTGACCGTACCGACCTCCTCGCGCGAGGCCGCGTCCGGCTGGTACGACTGGACAAAGTTCTCCAGTGCGTCCCGGATCTCCTCCGGCCGGATCGTGAGCTCCGCCATCTGGGTTCCCTGCTCTCCTTGTTGGGCCCGAAGTTTCACTTTGGGGGGCTGGGGGACTCCCCCCGATGAGAGGTGAATCCTCTGCACGGCCCAACCAGGGCCGTAATTGCGTACTGCTTGTGTGATTACTAGCTCGCCATGCGGCGGGCGGCGTCCTCAAGACGGTCCGCGATGGAGCCGTTGATGACCTCGTCGCCGACCTGCACCCGGATCCCGCCGAGGACATCGGGGTCCACGTCGAGGTTGAGGTGCATCGGGCGGCCGTAGAGCTTCGCCAGAGCGGCACCGAGGCGCTGCTTCTGTCCGTCGCTCAGCGGCACCGCGGAGGTGACCACGGCGACCATGCGGTCGCGGCGCTCGGCGGCGAGCCTGGACAGGGACTCGAGTCCCGCTTCCAGGCTACGTCCGCGGGGCGCGGTCACGAGACGCGTCACCAGACGCTCGGTCGTCACGTCGGCCCGGCCGCCGAGCAGGCTGTGCAGCAGCTCGCTCTTGGCCGCCGTGGTGGCGGCCCGGTCGGTCAGCGCGGCGCGCAGCTCGGTGTTCGAGGCGACGATCCGGCCGAAGCGGAACAGCTCGTCCTCGACGTTGTCGAGCGCGCCCGTCCGCTGCGCCGCCGTGAGGTCGGCGGTGGCGGTGAGCTCCTCAAGGGCGTCCACCAGGTCGCGGGGCTGCGACCAGCGGGAACGCACCATGCCGGACACCAGGTCGGCGGTGGTGCCGCCCACCTGGGTGCCGAGCAGGCGCTGGACCAGCTCGGCCTTGGCCTCGCCGGGCTGCGCCGGGTCGGTGAGGACCCGACGCAGCGACACCTCGCGGTGGAGCAGCGCGGTGACCGCGGCCAGCTCGTCGGCGAGCTGTGCCGCGTCCACGGACGTCGAGTCCGTCAGCGCGTCGAGACGCTCACGTGCGGCTGCGGTTGCCTCGCGGCTCGCTCCGTGCGCTGTCATCGAGTCGCCTCGGCCTTCTCCTCAAGCTCGGAGAGGAAACGGTCGATGACGCGGCTCTGCCGGGCGTGGTCCTCGAGGGACTCGCCGACGAGCTTGCCGGCCAGGTCGGTGGCCAGGTGGCCGACGTCCTGACGCAGCGCCTGAGCGGCGGCCTTGCGGTCTGCCTCGATCTGCGTGTGACCGGCGGCGACGATCTCCTCGCGCTGCCGCTGGCCTTCCGCGCGCATCTCGGCGATGAGCGTGGCGCCCTGCTCCGTCGCTTCCTGACGCAGGCGCGCGGCCTCGTGCCGGGCTTCGGCGAGCTGAGCCTTGTACTGCTCAAGAACGCTCTGGGCCTCGGTCTGCGCGGCCTCGGCCTTCTCGATACCGCCCTCGATGGCCTCGCGGCGCTGCTCCAGAACCTTGTTGATGTTCGGGAGAAGCTTCCAGGCCAGGAAACCGAAGACGATGACGAAGGCGAGCAGGCCGATGACAAGCTCGGGGATCGGCGGGATGAGAGGGTTTTCCTTCTCCTCGGCCGCCAGAATGAGCAAGTGGCTCATGTCAGTGCCTTTCGTCTAGTGGGCTGTCGCTGATCGGGTGGATCAGACGCCGTAGACGAACGGCATGACCAGACCGATGAGGGCGAGCGCCTCACAGAAGGCGAAGCCGAGGATCTGGTTGGCGCGGATCAGACCGGCGGCCTCGGGCTGACGGGCGAGAGCCTGGGTGCCGTTACCGAAGATGATGCCGACGCCGACGCCGGGGCCGATGGCCGCGAGGCCGTAACCGATCGAGCCGAGCGAGCCGGAGACAGCGGCAAGGGTCTGGGACATGCCAGTTCTTCCTTTTCTTTACGGACCGGTGGGGGTTGGCCACCGGACGAATGCGGGGTCGAGAGGCGGGCAGCTCAGTGGTGCTCGGCCAGCGCGCCCTGGATGAAGGTGCAGGTCAGCAGCACGAAGACATAGGCCTGCAGGGCCTGGATGAACAGCTCGAAGGCCGTCATGACGATGACCATGACGAACGAGACGCCGGCGTAGGCGATCCCGACGCCGTTGAGCAGGTACCAGGACGCGATCGTGAACAGCAGCAGCAGGGTGTGACCCGCGAACATGTTCGCGAAGAGTCGCACCGCGTGCGTGAACGGCCGGACGATCAGGTTCGAGAGCAGCTCGATGAACATGGCGAGCGGCAGAACCGGGCCCAGCGACTTGTCGTAGCCGCTGAAGTTCTTGAAGGCTCCGACGAATCCGTGGCGCTTGAACGTCAGGGACACCCAGATGATGTAGACGATTCCGGCCAGCACCGCGGGGTACGAGATGATCGCCGTGACCGGGAACTGCGCGACCGGAATGATCGACCAGAGGTTCATCATCCAGATGAAGAAGAACAGCGAGACGACCAGCGGGACGTACTTCTCGCCTTCCTTCTTGCCGATCGTCTCGTAGACGACGCCGCGACGGATGAAGTCGTAGCCGGTCTCGGCGACCATCTGCAGCTTGCCCGGGACGACCTTCGGCTTGCGGAAGGCGGCCCAGAAGAAGCCGACGATGACGATCGAGCCGAGCAGCGCCAGGAGCATCGTCTTGTTGAAGTACAAGTTGCTGTCCCCGTCGCCCCAGAGAGGCTCGAACAGGAACGAGTGCAGGCCGGGTGCCGGGAAGCCACAACCGTCGAAGATGTGGCAGTCGGTCTCGAAGGCGAGCACCTGCGTCGGGTCAGCACTCACCGCGGGCTCCTTCAGCGTGGCGCATAGGTACGGCATCCTCGTTGTGTCGGCGCGGCGCGCAGCCGCGGTTCGGCACTGGGCTGGTGTTACGGATGTGGGGGCGGCAGAGGGGCATCAAGCCTCGCGATCGAACAGGCGTCAGCTCAGATGCCCGCGCCCGCGATGCCGCAGTTGGCACCGGACGATAGCAGGATCTCCCGCGTGCACTTATCCCGGCCCTACCCCTCACGACGAGTGCCCCTTGTTTTCGGGCTTTTCGGCCTTCGAGGAGTCGGGTTCGACGTAGAGGATCTTGGCCTTCATATGGGCACGTGCCTGTGCGCCGATCCACACGAGCGTGGTGACGACCAGGGTGAGCGCGAAGGACTTGGGGTTGAACAGCGATGTGTTCTTGAACGCGGCGACAAAGATGAAGAGCAGAAGAATTTGTGCCGTGTACAGCAGGAGACCCATCGCCTGGAACAAGTGCGGAAGCGATTTGGCAGTGCGCTGCAGGACGTAGAGGCCGAGTCCCATGAAGAGGAGCACCACCAGCGTCGCGACGACCGCCCCGAGGGCCCCCTTGCCGCCGGCGACCACGCCGCTGACGACGGCGGCAATCGCGCCGACGGCGGCCGTGGGTACGGCGGCCTGAAGGAGGATCCGGGCGTCATTGGACGGCATGGCGGCAACTCCGCTTGCTAAGGGGGGCGTGTCGTCATGGACGAGCGTAGTCCCGGGCTGAGAGAGAACCTCACGCCAAAGGACCGTCGTACAGGGGTCCTTCGGCTCTGCCCTGGGTTCTCGTGAACCGTATCACAAACTATTTGATGAGGTCTTTACCTGGTTGGTGTGCTGACTGTCACACATGAGGGTGAAGCTGCGCGTCTGTGCATTTCAAGCGCCCCTTTGTCTGATATTGGGGCGCTTTACTCCCCCACGATTTGGTCACGCGTTAGTCAGATTCTTACCTTCGGCTCAGCGCGAGGACTCGGCCTCACGCCGGTCCAGAAGTCGCGGACGGGTACCGATCGCCGTCGCTCCGTTGACTCCTGAGACTCCGGCAACCGCCGGAGCACGGTGCTCACGCGCCTCGTCCGGCTCGCCCGCGGACGCCGCCTCGTGGGTCACGGGCGCCGCGTCCCGGGCGGTGGCCGCGGCGGCCCTGCGGCGGCGGTAGCGCGGCGGCAGGAGGTGCTCGGCCCAGCGCGGGGCACGCGGTGTGAAGCGCGGCAGCAGGAGCAGCACGAGACCGACGGCGCTGAGCGCCGCGATGGTGAGCACGCTCCACATGGCCCCGGAGTTGACCGAGTACGCGAGGGCGCCGAACGCGATCAGCGCCGACCAGAAGTACATGATCAGGACCGCGCGGCTGTGCGAGTGGCCGACCTCCAGCAGGCGGTGGTGCAGATGCCCCCGGTCCGCGGCGAACGGCGACTGCCCGCGCCAGGTGCGCCGCACGATCGCGAGCACCAGGTCGGCGGCCGGGATCGCGATGATCGTCAGCGGCAGCAGCAGCGGGATGAACACGGGCACCGTCTGGTGCACGGTGTTGCGCGGGGAACCGGTGAAGAGGTTCATCACATCGGGGTCGATCTGCCCGGTGATGGAGATGGCGCCGGCGGCCAGCACCAGCCCGATGAGCATCGACCCGGAGTCGCCCATGAAGATCCGCGCGGGATGCATGTTGTGCGGCAGGAAGCCCAGGCACATGCCCATCAGGATCGCCGCGAACAGCGTCGCCGGGGCAGCCGCCTCGATGCCGTACGAGTACCAGATCCGGTAGGCGTACAGGAAGAACGCGGCGGACGCGATGCACACCATGCCGGCGGCCAGCCCGTCGAGGCCGTCCACGAAGTTGACCGCGTTGATCGTGATGACGACGAGCGCCACCGTCAGCAGCGTGCCCTGCCACTGGGTCAGCGCGACCAGACCGACCCCGGGGATCGGCAGCCACAGGATCGTCAGACCCTGCATGACCATCACGCCGGCGGCGATCATCTGACCGCCGAGCTTGATCAGGGCGTCGATCTCGAACTTGTCGTCCAGCACGCCGATCAGCCAGATCAGCGCGGCTCCGGAGAGAAGGGCACGCGGTTCGTTCGAGTTGGCGAAGACCTCGTTGAGGTTCGTCAGGTGGTCCGCGACCAGCAGACCGGCGCACAGACCGAAGAACATCGCGATGCCGCCGAGCCTCGGCGTGGGTTCACGGTGCACGTCGCGCGCCCGGATTTCCGGCATGGCTCCGGCCACGATCGCGAATTTCCGTACCGGCCCTGTCAGCAGGTACGTCACCGCGGCCGTGATGCAGAGCGTCAGCAGGTATTCACGCACGGGCTTCCC
This sequence comes from Streptomyces sp. NPDC059371, assembly GCF_042751995.1. Taxonomy (NCBI): domain Bacteria; kingdom Bacillati; phylum Actinomycetota; class Actinomycetes; order Kitasatosporales; family Streptomycetaceae; genus Streptomyces; species Streptomyces sp. NPDC059371. The sequence goes on from NZ_JBHYXD010000052.1 coordinate 52,188, forward strand.
CACAGGTCTCGCTGGCCATCACAGCCCCACACCCTAGCGATGCACGCATATGGTTGAGGACTTTCGGGTAGCGACGATGGTTGCACGTGTGGCTGTGCGGCTCGGTACGCGTACCCCCGGTCAGTCCGGATAAGGCGGAAATCTCCCCGTCAGTTCCCGCACTTCCTCCCGTGCCGTCCGGCTGTCGATCTCGTCCCGCAGCACCCCCGCGAAGAGGGCCGCGACCCGCGCCATCTCCGGCTCGTCCATCCCCTGCGTGGTCAGCGCCGCGGTACCGAGCCGCAGGCCGCGGGCGTCGCCGTGAGGCAACGCACAGGTGTCGAGGACCATACCGGCCGCGGCCAGCCGGCCCCGCGCGGTCCGCCCGTCGACGCCGAGCGGCACCGGATCCGCGACCAGCAGATGGGTGTCGGTGCCGCCCGTGGTGACCGCGAGCCCCTCCGCCTCGAGGCCCGCGGCCAGCACGCGCGCGTTCGCGGTCACCTGATGGGCGTACGCCGTGAAGGCCGGGGTCGCCGCCTCGCCGAAGGCGACCGCCTTGGCCGCGATGGCGTTCATCTGCGCACCGCCCTGCGTGAACGGGAAGACGGCCCGGTCGATCCGCTCGGCCAGCTCACCGCCGCACAGGACCATCCCGCCGCGCGGCCCGCGCAGCACCTTGTGCGTGGTGGCGCACACGACATCGGCGTACGGCACCGGGTTCGGCGCCGCTCCCCCCGCGACGAGCCCGATCGGGTGGGCGGCGTCCGCGATGAGATAGGCGCCGACCTCGTCGGCGATCTCCCGGAACAGCGCGTAGTCGATGTGCCGCGGGTACGAGATCGACCCGCAGACGACGGCCTTGGGGCGACGGGCGCGGGCCAGGGTGCGCACCTGCTCGTAGTCGATCAGTCCCGACTCCGCCTCGACGCCGTAGCCGACGAAGTCGAACCAGCGGCCCGAGAAGTTCGCGGGCGACCCGTGCGTGAGATGACCGCCGAAGGGCAGGCCCATCGCCAGCACGGTGTCACCGGGCCGCAGCAGGGCGGCGTACGCGGCCAGCACGGCCGAACTCCCGGAGTGGGACTGCACGTTGGCGTGATCGGCGCCGAAGAGGGCCTTGGCGCGGTCGACGGCGATCCGCTCGGCGACGTCGACGATCTCGCAGCCGCCGTGATGGCGGGCGCCGGGATAGCCCTCGGCGTACTTGTTCGCCAGCGGCGAGCCGAGCGTCGCCAGCACGGCCGGCGAGGTGAAGTTCTCCGCCGCGATGAGCTGCAGCGTGGTCGACTGCCGGTCCAGCTCACCGCGCAGGATCTCGGCGAGCTCGGGATCCTGGCGGCTCAGTACATCCGCATCGGGCATGGTGGCGACCGGCATGGTGGACTCCGGACATCTGCGGGGGACGCTTACGTCCAATGTAGAACCGGGACCGGTGGCACGCCCGGTGTCACGTCCGCGCGGGTACCCCCGTCAGAGCAGTGACGACCGGGTCCAGCGCCTCGTTGATCTCGTCCCCGATGGACCGGAAGAACGGCAGGGGCGCCCCGTACGGGTCGAACACCTCGTCGGCTTCCGCGGTCGGGGCCAGCAGCCAGCCGCGCAGCGCGGCGGCGGCCCGCACCAGGGCGACGGCACGCTCGATCACGCCGTCCCGGAGGGGCGGCAGGGTCGCGGGGTCTATGGCGCGCACCAGCCGGGTGAACTCCTTCAGCGTGAAGGTGCGCAGTCCGGCGGAGTGCCCCATGGAGATGACCTGGGCCCGGTGGTCGCGGGTGGCCGTCAGCACCAGGTCGGCGCGGATGACGTGGTCGTCGAGCAGCTCGCGCCCCACGAAGCCGGAGGGGTCCGCCCCGAAGTCGGTCAGCACGGTCGCCGCGTTGGCCTCCATGGGCGCGCCCTCGTGGCCCCAGGTGCCGGCGCTCTCCACGATGAGGCCGCCCCACAGGGGGTCGCCCAGCCGGTCCGCCAGGGCATGCCGGGTCAGCCGCTCGGTGATCGGCGAGCGGCACACGTTGCCGGTGCTGACATAGAGGATGCGGAAGGACCCGTTCGGGGATCCGCCGGTCACGGTGATCCCCGTGCCTATGCCACGCATGGGGCTGCTCCCTGCTCCGGCCGAGCGGGGAGCCCGTAGGCCTCGGGGGCTGTCAATTCGCCACCTCGAGGTCGGGTACGACCTTCCGGAGCTCCTCCGCCGACAGTGCGCCGGCGCGCAGCAGGACGGGCACCTTGCCGGTGACGTCGACGATCGAGGAGGGCACGATGCCGGGGGTCGGGCCGCCGTCCAGGTAGACCGAGACGGAGTCGCCGAGCATGCCCTGGGCGGCGTCGCAGTCCTCCGGCGCGGGGTGGCCGGTGAGGTTGGCGGAGGACACGGCCATCGGGCCGACCTCCGTGAGGAGCTCGATGGCGACGGGGTGCAGCGGCATACGGATCGCCACGGTGCCCCGGGTGTCCCCCAGGTCCCACTGGAGCGAGGGCTGGTGCCTGGCGACGAGGGTCAGGGCACCCGGCCAGAACGCGTCGACGAGCTCCCAGGCCATCTCGGAGAAGTCCGTGACGAGGCCGTGCAGGGTGTTCGGGGAGCCGATGAGGACAGGGGTCGGCATGTTGCGGCCCCGGCCCTTGGCGTCGAGCAGATCGGCGACGGCCTCCGAGGTGAACGCGTCGGCGCCGATGCCGTAGACGGTGTCGGTGGGGAGGACCACCAGCTCGCCACGGCGGACGGCGGACGCCGCCTCACGCAGACCTGTGGTGCGGTCGGTCGCGTCGTTGGTGTCGTATCGCCGTGCCATCTAGCAGGCCTCCTCATACACGTACTGCTGGCTGGGGGTGCGAAGAAACGCGATGCGGGCGGACGCGGAGCGCGTCGTCGCCAGGACACCGCGCGCCGGGACCGTGCGGGCCGTGCTCACGGCATCGCCTTGCGGGCGGTCGCGAACCGCGGCCGGTTGTTGAGGTCCGGGTGGTCGGCCGCGTCGGCCCAGCCCCGCTCCTCGGTGAAGATCCAGGGCACCTGTCCGCCCTGGGTGTCGGCGTGCTCGATGACGACGACGCCACCGGGGCGCAGCAGGCGGTGCGCGGTGCGCTCGATGCCGCGGATGAGGTCGAGTCCGTCCTCGCCGGAGAACAGGGCGAGTTCGGGGTCGTAGTCGCGGGCCTCCGGCTGTACGTACTCCCATTCGGTGAGCGGGATGTACGGCGGGTTGGAGATCACCAGGTCGACCTGGCCGTCGAGGTCGGGGAACGACGCGAGGGCGTCTCCCTGGCGCAGGTCGACCCTGGACCCCTCGACGTTCTTGCGCGTCCACCGGAGGGCGTCCTCGGACAGCTCCACGGCGTGCACGCGGGAGCGCGGGACCTCCTGGGCGAGGGCGAGCGCGATGGCGCCCGAGCCGGTGCACAGGTCGACGATCAGCGGTTCGACGACGTCCATCGCGCGGACGGCGTCTATGGCCCAGCCGACGACCGACTCGGTCTCCGGGCGGGGGACGAAGACGCCGGGTCCCACCTGGAGTTCGAGGTAGCGGAAGTAGGCGCGCCCGGTGATGTGCTGGAGCGGCTCGCGGGCCTCGCGGCGCGCGGTCACCTCCCAGTAGCGGGCGTCGAAGTCGGTGTCCTTGACACTGTGCAGCTCGCCCCGCTTCACGCCGTGCACGAAGGCGGCGAGCTCCTCCGCGTCGTTGCGCGGCGAGGGCACGCCGGCGTCGGCCAGCCGCTGGGTGGCCTGGGCCACTTCCGCGAGCAGCAGGTTCACGCTGGTCCTCCGGGGCTGAGCTGTTGTCGTGAGTTGTACGGCGCCGAACTGTTGTCGTCTGTTACGCGGCGGCGAGCTTGGCGGCCGAGTCCGCGTCGACGCAAGCCTGGATGACGGCGTCGAGCTCACCGTCGAGGACCTGGTCCAAGTTGTACGCCTTGAAGCCGACGCGGTGGTCCGAGATGCGATTCTCCGGGAAGTTGTACGTACGGATCTTCTCGGAGCGGTCGACCGTGCGGACCTGGCTGCGGCGGACGTCGGAGGCCTCCCGCTCCGCTTCCTCCTGCGCCGCCGCGAGGAGCCTGGAGCGCAGGATACGCATCGCCTGCTCCTTGTTCTGGAGCTGGCTCTTCTCGTTCTGGCAGGAAGCGACGACTCCGGTGGGAATGTGCGTGATGCGCACCGCGGAGTCGGTCGTGTTGACGGACTGGCCGCCGGGGCCCGAGGAGCGGTAGACGTCGATACGGAGATCGTTCGCGAGGATCTCGACGTCGACCTCCTCGGCCTCGGGCGTGACCAGCACACCGGCCGCGGAGGTGTGGATACGACCCTGCGACTCGGTGGAGGGCACGCGCTGCACCCGGTGCACGCCGCCCTCGTACTTCATCCGGGCCCAGACGCCCTGGCCGGGCTCGGTGGCACCCTGGCCGCCCTTGGTCTTCACGGCGACCTGGACGTCCTTGTAGCCGCCGAGCTCGGACTCGGTGGCGTCGATGAGCTCGGTCTTCCAGCCGACACGCTCGGCGTAGCGCAGGTACATGCGCAGCAGGTCACCGGCGAACAGGGCGGACTCGTCACCGCCGGCGCCCGCCTTGATCTCCAGGATGACGTCCTTGTCGTCGCTCGGGTCGCGCGGGACCAGCAGCAGGCGGAGCTTCTCGGTGAGCTCCTCGCGCTGCTTCTCCAGGTCCTTGACCTCGGCGGCGAAGTCGGGGTCGTCGGCGGCGAACTCCTTGGCCGTGCCGATGTCGTCCCCGGTCTGCTTCCAGGAGCGGTACGTCGCGACGATCGGGGTCAGCTCGGCGTAGCGCTTGTTGAGCTTGCGCGCGTTGGCCTGGTCGGCGTGGACCGACGGGTCAGCGAGCTTCTTCTCCAGATCGGCGTGCTCGCCGATCAGTTCCTCGACCGCCTCGAACATCTCCGGCTCCAATGGACTGTCCCCGGCTCCGTGCAGGGTGCGAGGACGTAGGTACGGCGTGGGGTTCCCCTTGCTCGAACGCGTCGAGAGCCCGGGGAGGGGGCTGGACCGCAAAGCGCCGGTCCCGGCGTCCCCGTGCAGGGGACCCCGAAGACCGGCGCTGTGGGCTCGCTACTTGCTGGCAGCGGCAGCCTTGCCGAAGCGGGCCTCGAAGCGGGCCACACGGCCACCGGTGTCGAGGATCTTCTGCTTGCCCGTGTAGAACGGGTGGCACTCGGAGCAGACCTCGGCGCGGACGGTGCCGCTGGAGATCGTGCTGCGGGTGGTGAACGACGCGCCACAGGTGCAGCTGACCTGCGTCTCGACGTACTCGGGGTGGATGTCGCGCTTCAAGGTGTCTCCTAGTTTCGGGAGGGCGCCGGGTCGCCGCCGCTGGATGCGGATGCGTGAACCGGGGCCGACGTACCAGTCTGCCAGCACTGGCCGTATCCCCCAAAACGGGGGGACGCGGCGATCTATTCCCCGGGGCCTCGGCGCCGGCCGGACGGAGCTGACCTGCGCGCTTGACGGCCGGGGTGCGGCGGGCCGGCCCGCGTGCACGTCGGCCGGGGCGCGGCCAGGTGGGCCCGCGTGCACGTCCCCGGGGCTCAGCCGGGGCTGACGACGCCCTTCGCGGTGCCGGTGGCGGTTCCCTCGGTGGCCGCCTTCGGGATCGGCCGGTCGGCCTCCAGCGCCTTCCACACCAGCTCGGCCTTGGCCTTGTCCACCAGGACGCGGTTGCCGTCGGCCGGGTCGTACTGGACCGGCATCGTCACCATGGTCATGTGGGACGAGCCGATGCTCTTGAGGCCGCCCGCGAAGGACGCGAGGTCGGTGACGCTGCCGAGGTCGGAGTCGGTGGTCACCGTCTTGGTCGCGGTGTCGGCGAGGTCGTACAGCTTTTTCGGGTTGGACAGGAGCCCGATGTGCTTGACCTGGTCGACGAGCGCCTTCATGAACGCCTGCTGGAGCTGGATGCGGCCGAGGTCGGAACCGTCGCCGACGCCGTGCCGGGTACGGACCAGGCCGAGCGCCTGCTTGCCGTCGAGCTCGTGGGACCCGGCCGAGAGGTGCAGATGGCTCTCCTTGTCGGAGATGGCCTTGGTCGTGGTGACCGTGACGCCGCCGAGGTCGTCGATCAGCTTCTGGAAGCCGCTGAAGTCGACCTCGAGGTAGTGGTCCATGCGGATGCCGGTCATGGACTCGACGGTCTTCACCGCGCAGGCGGCGCCGCCGGTGGAGTAGGCGGAGTTGAACATCGCGTCGGAGACCGCGCCGTGGACGGTGCCCTTGGAGTCGGTGCAGGAGGGCCGCTTGACGAGGGTGTCCCGGGGGATGGAGACCACACTGGCCCGCTTGTGGCCCTTGTACACGTGGACGATCATCGCCGTGTCGGAGCGGGCGCTGCCGTCGTCGGTGCCGCCGCCCAGCTTCTTGTTGGTGCCGGAGCGGGTGTCGGAGCCGAGGACCAGGATGTTCTCCGAGCCGTTGTCGACCTTCAGGGGCCGGTCGCTGCCGAGCGCCTGGTTGATGTCGACGCTCTTGAGGTTGCCGTTGAGCTTGAAGAACAGATAGCCGGCTCCGGCGCCGCCGAGCGCCACGACACCCGCCGCGGTCCAGGCCGTGACGAGCAGGGCCTTGCTCCGCGCGCTGCGGGGCTTGCGGCGGCTGCTCTTCGGGCGGGGCGGGGTGCTGCTGCCGGGGTCGCCCGGTATGGCGGGCTCCGGCGTGCTCTCGGCGGGCATGTGTACCTCGGCTTCCTCTTTGCGGTCGGTTACCCCCTGCTTTCAGGGCCAGGCCCATCTGGTCGTGACGAGGCGTACCGCTCCATGGTCACTCCGTACGGTCAGACGGGGAAACTCGGGAAAGGGTTGCACGACGCAAAGTGCCCACCGCGTGACGCGGTGGGCACTCCGTGTGCTCGGCTTGCGTTCGGCCGGAGCGGGGAGAACCCCGCTCACCTGCGATGTCAGCCGAAGATGTCGTACTGCTTGAAATCGGTACCTACCGAGATCCTTGTGGCAAAGATCTCGGTGGTGGCCTTTCCGGTCCCGGGGTACAGGTAGAGCGTGCCGCCGGGGGTGCGGGCCAGGAAGTCGGCCTTGCCGTCGCCGGTCACGTCACCGGGAGCGTCGAAGGCGTTGTAGTCGGCCCACGTGCGCACCTTGATGCGGCTGGAGAAGGCGTCGCTGCCGGTCTTGCCGGTGCCCTTGTACAGGTAGACGTACGAGCCGGAGCCGGTGCGCGCGATCAGGTCGGCCTTGCCGTCGCCGGTGAAGTCACCGTTCGCGCGGATGGAGTTGTACTGGTTCCAGCCGGTGCGGACCTGGATCCGCGCGGAGAAGGTGCCGTTGCCCTTGCCCGGGTACTCCCACATCGCTCCGGCGGAGTCGACGGAGAGCAGGTCGGGCAGCGCGTCGCCGGTGACGTCGCCGGGGGCGATGATCCGGGTGCGGGTCTTCCAGTTGGTGAAGATCTTGTCGTTGGCCCACTCCTCCGTGGAGGGCAGCCAGTGCATCCAGTGGACGTCGCCGGTGGCGCTCTCGCGGACCACGAAGTCCTGGTAGCCATCCCGGTTGAGGTCGGCCTGGAGCACGACGTTCACGCCGTCCCACGAACCCCACGACTGGCGCGCGCCGAACGAGGTGCCGTTGGAGTCCTTCTCGTAGCCCGTCTTGGTCGACGAGTTACGGACCCACAGGTCGGCCTTGTGGTCGTCGTTCAGGTTGCTGTCGGCGACCCGCGGGTAGGCGGCGCCGACGTAGGTGCTGACCTTCGAGAAGACGCTGTACGCGCCGGCGGCGACGCAGTCCTCGACGCCCCAGGAGACGACACCGACGATGCGGCCGCCGACGATCAGCGGGCCGCCCGAGTCGCCGTTGCAGGCAGTGGTGGTGCCGGCGTCGGAGCCGGTCGCCTTCTTGCCCGCGCAGACCATGTGGCCCTTGACGAAGTCGGCGGGGTAGGTGCCCAGGCAGGTGGCGTCCGAGTTGATCGGCAGCGTGGCCGTCTTCAGCGTCTCGGAGATGTCCTGCGTGGTGGAGGTGGTGCGGCCCCAGCCGTAGAGCGTCGCGTTGGTGCCGGCCGCGTACGACGTGGTGTCACCGGACGTCGTCATGCGGATCGGCTTGGCCGTGACGGGCCTCGCCAGCGTGATGACCGCGATGTCGTTGTCGATGGTCGTCGAGTTGTACGACGGGTGGTTCCACTGGCGCCAGGCGCCGGTGACCGTACCGCCGTGCAGGTTGGTGTTGCCCGCCGAGTCGCTGGTCGGCAGCTGGGCGGTACCGGTGATGACCGCGCCGTTGGCCTTCCAGTCGTAGCCCTTGACGCAGTGCGCGGCGGTGAGGATCTTCGTCGGCGACACGACGGAGCCACCGCAGAAGAAGCCGAGGTCGTCGGCCTCGCTGGTGGTGCCCTTGTCGTCGTAGTACCAGAGCTGCGCCATCCACGGGGCCGTGGAGATGGTGGTCGTGGTACCGCCGATGATCTTCGGGTCCACGTGCGCCGGGGTCGTGGAAGCGCTCAGGGACGCCTTCCGGGTCGTCCGGCCCGCGGTGTCGTCACCGGCGAGCGCACCCGCGACACGCTTCTCCAGCGTGGCCTGGGACGGCGTGGCGTTGGCGAGGTTCACGGTGGGTGCGGGCGTCGGGCTGGGCGTGGCGTTCGCGGACGACACCAGGAGCGCGCCGACCACTGCGGCGGCGAGGCCCGCCGCGGCGACCGGAACGGCGATCCGTATGCGGCGTCTGTGTCTACCGCCCCCGGACGTGGACGTATCCACTCAAGTCCCCCCTCAGAGATAAGAGTTCAGATCTGCTTCAGCAGTTGTTCAAGGGCGCGATCGTACACGTGTGCCGGACAGCGCAAAGGGCGGGCGCCCCCCCCCCCCGGGGGGGGGGGGGGCCGCGGGGGGGGGAGAGAAAAC
>NZ_JBHYXD010000053.1:0-4089 GCF_042751995.1 Streptomyces sp. NPDC059371
CGGCGCCGCGGCCGGCTTCACGCCATCCGCCTCGGCGGGATTCACGGTCGGCGCCTCGGCCGGGTCCTGAGCCGGCTCCGCGACCGGCTGCCCGGCCGACCGGCGCCCGCGGGCGCGCAGCGCGAGCGCGCCGCCCGCGAGGAGCGCCACCGCCGCCCCGGCCCCGCCGATCAGCCCCCACGGCGCGCCGTCGCCCTGCCCGGCGGCGGCCGGAGCCGGAGCGCCCGCCGCACCCTTCGCCGCCTTCCGCGTGGGCTTCGCGCTCGCGCCGCCCGCGCTGAGCGGATCGACCAGCGCGCCGACCGGCTCGGCGTTCGCACCCTTGCCGAAACCCCAGTCGAGGAGCTGCGCCGTCTCCTCGTAGACGCCGTTGCCGCCGCTCTTGGGGTGCATCACCGTGACGAGCAGGGTCCGTCCGTCGCGGGTCGCCGCGCCGGTGAAGGTGTTGCCGGCGTGGCTGGTGTAGCCGTTCTTCACGCCGATCAGGCCCTCGTAGGGCTTCATGCCCCACGCGCCCGTCAGCAGGCGGTCGGTGTTCTGTATCTGGAAGGTCTTCTTGCCGCCGGCGGGGAAGTCTGCGGTCTTCGTCGAGCAGTAGCCGCGGAAGTCGGCGTCCGCGAGCCCGTGCCGGGCGAAGAGCGTCAGGTCGTACGCGGAGGAGAGCTGGCCCTTGTGGTCGAAGCCGTCGGGGCTGACCACGTGGGTGTCGAGGGCCTGCAGATCCTTCGCGAGCGCCTGCATCTCCGCGACGGTGGCCTCGATGCCGCCGTTCATATGGCTGAGCACATGCACCGCGTCGTTGCCGGAACGCAGGAAGACGCCCTGCCACAACTGCTCGACGGTGTAGGTGATGCCGGGCTTGATACCGACGAGGCTCGAACCCGAGGGGACGTCGGCGATGTCGGCGTCGACCACCTTGTACGTCCGGGCGCGCTCGAACTTCTTCAGGACCGTGCCCGCGAACAGCATCTTGAGCGTGGAGGCGGGCGCGAGACGCCGGTGGGCGTTGTACGCGGCGAGCACCTGGCCCGTGGTGAGGTCGGCGACCAGCCAGGAGCGGGCGGTGAGGTGCTTGGGCAGCCCCGACGCGCCGCTCACCTGTATCCCGGCACGGGCCAGTCGCGCGCCGCCGATCGTCGTCGCGGCGTAAGCGGTCGTGGCCGTCGCGGCGGCGAGGGGGACGGCGGCGGCGAGGCCGAGAGCGGCACGGCGGGAGAGCCCGGAAGAATCACGCATCCCGGGACCGTACAAAGTCCGTCCGGGAAGCCTGACAGCGGGGTGACAAAGGAAAGTACCGGCGCTTCCAAAGCAGCGGTAAAACAAGCCACGCGAGAACACGGCCGCCCCGTCGGCACGCACGGGCGCTTCCCTCGCCCGACGCGCGCGGGCGGGCGTGTGAACTCCCGTCGCGGGGCAATTCAACAGGCGTTTCCTGGCAAAGAGCCCTCGAAGGCCTGGGAATGGGCTGTCTGACCCAATATTGATTCCGGGGTCCCGATTCTCAGCCCTCACACATCCCTTACTCAGCCCGGCGCAAAGGTTCCTCCCTAGCTTGTGGCTGCGCCCACAGGGGGGCGCCAAGAACCTTTGAGGAACGGGATGTTTGGCATCTATCTCAAGCGTGAGCTGAGCCGGCGCAAGAAGGCGGCGCTGGTGATCGCCATGGGTCTGGCGCTCGGTATCGCGCTGGTCATCACCGTCAACTCGGTGTCGGCCGGCATGCAGCAGGCCCAGGAGAAAGTCCTGAAGTCGCTGTACGGGCTCGGCACGGACATGACGGTCACCAAGGCCCAGACGGCACCGTCGAGCAACTCGTCGGGGCGCCCGAAGTTCGACTTCGACGCCAAGTCGGACAGCAGCAAGACACAGAGTTCGGACCGGGTGATGACCCAGGGAGGACAGTCCCTGAAGTCCTCGCTCGTCACCGAGGTCGCCACGCAGAAGGGCGTGGCGAGCGCCGTGGGCGCGCTGAGCCTGAACGTCACCAAGGTCGACGGCTCCTTCACCCAGGGCAAGGCGAAGTCCACCACCTCGGGCTCCGGCCAGCAGGGCGGACCCGGCGGCCAGGGCGGCAGCACCGGTGCGCCCCAGGTGCAGGGCGGCGGCGCCTCCTTCGACGTGAACTCCTACTCGGTCGCCGGCGTCGACGTGACCCATCAGGACCTCGGCCCGCTGGCCACCTCGAAGATCACCACGGGCAGGACGTTCACGGCCGCGCAGACCTCCGCGAAGGTCGCGGTGCTCAGCAAGTCGTACGCCAAGGAGAACAAGTACAAGGTCGGCTCGACCCTCAAGATCTCCGGCAAGAAGTACAAGGTCATCGGCATCGCGACGCCCGACAGCAGCGAGTCGACCACCGACATCTACCTGCCGCTGAAGCAGGCCCAGACGCTCGGCGACGCCAAGAACAAGGTCACCACGATCTACGTCAAGGCGACCGACTCGAAGCAGATCGCCACGGTCAAGACGACCATCCAGAAGAACATCTCCGGGACGACCGTCACCACCTCCGCCGACCTCGCGGACACCGTCTCCGGCTCGCTGTCGACCGCCTCGAACCTCGCGACGAGCGTCGGCAAGTGGCTGTCCATCGCCGTCCTGATCGCCGCGTTCCTGGTCGCGGCGCTGCTCACCTCCTCCGCCGTCTCCCGCCGTGTGCGTGAGTTCGGCACGCTGAAGGCGCTCGGCTGGCCGTCCCGCAAGGTCACCCGGCAGGTCGTCGGCGAGTCGATCGTGAACGGCCTGCTCGGCGGCGTCCTCGGCATCGGCCTCGGACTCGCGGCGGCCTACACCGTCACCGCGATCAGCCCGAAGCTGACGGCGGAGCTCGGCTCCACCGGTTCCACCGGCGGCCCGGGCGGCCCCGGCGGCGGCGGTCCCGGCGGGCAGGCGGCCTCCGCGGCCAAGAACACCATCGACATCGCGCTCACCGCGCCGGTCTCGGTGACCACCATCGCGCTCGCCGTGGGCCTGGCCGTCACCGGCGGTCTGATCGCGGGCGCGATGGGCGGCTGGCGCGCCTCCCGGATGCGCCCGGCGGACGCGCTCCGCAGCGTCTCCTGACCCATCCCCGGGCACACCCCACGAGTCGGGGCGCCGCGTCCACTCCCCCCGGGCCGCGGCGCCCCACCCCTTTATCCTCGGAGAACCTTCATGTACAAGCTCACCGGCGTCACCAAGCGCTATACGCGGGGCAAGGAGACGGTCGAGGCCCTGCGGGGCGTCGACCTCACCATCGAGGACGGCGACCAGCTCGTCATCCAGGGCCCCACCGGCGGCGGCAAGTCGACGCTGCTCCAGATGATCGGCGGGCTCGACCGGCCGACCTCCGGTTCGGTCGAGCTGGACGGCGTGGACCTCGGCACCATCAGCGAGGCCAAGCTGACCCGGCTGCGGGCCGAGAAGATCGGCATCATCTTCCAGTCGTTCAACCTCATCCCGACGCTGACCGCGCAGGAGAACGTCGAGACCGCCCTCGTACCCCTCGGGGTCAAGCCCGCCGAGCGGCGCGAGCGTGCCGCGGAGGCGCTCCGCTCGGTCGGTCTCGGCGAACGGCTCACGCACGTCCCGACCGAGCTGTCGGGTGGTCAGCAGCAGCGCGTGGCCATAGCCCGGGCCCTGGTCAAGAAGCCGAAGGTGCTGCTCGCCGACGAGCCGACCGGCAACCTCGACGAGGGCACCCGCGACGACATCATGGGCCTGCTCGAAGGGCTGTGGCACGAGTACGGGCTGACGTTCATCATGGTCACCCACGACTCGTCCATCGCCCGCCGCGCGCCGCGCCTCGCGACCATCAAGGCGGGGCAGATCAGCCTGACCGAGCAGGGTGCCCGCCGGGCCGTCCCCGAGCGGGCCGGACACCCGGACCCGCAGCAGCGGTTCACGCCGCAGGAGTACGCGCAGGCGCCGTACGCGCAGGAACAGTACGGGGCCGCCCAGGGCTGAGCCCACGGTCGGCCCCGGCATCCGCACCCACCCCGCTCCTCGCGCCCCCCGCGCCCCCGGGGGGGGGGGGGGGCCCGCCCGGGGGGGGGGGGGCGGCGCGCGAGCGGGCGGGGGGGGTCGCTGGTGGTATCTCACGCCGGCGGC
>NZ_JBHYXD010000053.1:4099-9555 GCF_042751995.1 Streptomyces sp. NPDC059371
GGGGGCGCGGGCGCCGGACACCCGTCCCCGCCCCCGGCCCCCCCCCCCCGCGCCCCCCCCCCGCCCCGGCGCCCCCCCCCCCCCCCCCCCCCCGCGCCCCCCCCCCCCCGCCGGCATTCAGGCCTGGCCGGTCTCGAAGCGGCTGATCCCGCCGCCGTCGGCGACGGTGAAGCTCCACCGGGTCTTCATCTCGCCCCAGGTGTCGTTGCGGTACCGCACGAGGAGGGAACGCCCCCCGTCGGACTCGCTGTCGACATCCATGTGGCCGCGCGAGGAGAAGATCTCCCGGTCGGTCCAGTCGGCGAGGTCACGGTCGGTGCCGTCGTCCGACATGGTGGCGCCCGGCGCGAGAAGGGCCTCGAACGCGTCCCGGTCATGGGCGTTCACCGCGGTGACGAAGGCCCGGACGGCCGGGTCGCTGAGGCGCGTTGGCTGAATGGTCATGGGAGTCACCCTCACACCGGCTCCCCGCACCCGCCACCCGAACGGCGGCGCGGGCCCGCCGGGCCGGTCCGATCGGTGCGACGGTGGACATCCGGAGGAAACCGCCCCGCCGTCTGGACTGGGAGTCACCGTGACCTGTATCGACCGGCGTGATCTGGGACTGCTGCTGATCCGGCTGAGCACCGGCGGCGTACTGGCCGCGCACGGAGCGCAGAAGCTGTTCGGCTGGTTCGGCGGCGGCGGTATCGAGGGCACCGGACAGGCCATGGAGGCCATGGGGTACGCGCCCGGGAAGGCGAGCGCCACGGCCGCGGGCCTCGCGGAGGCGGGCGGCGGCACCCTGCTGGTGCTGGGCCTCGCCACGCCCGCGGCCGGTGCCGCGGCGGCGGGCGCGATGGCGGGCGCGGCGGCCGTGCACGTGCCGAACGGGTTCTTCGCGCAGAGCGGCGGCTACGAGTACACGGTCTCGCTCGGGCTGGCGGCGGCGGGTCTCGCGGTGGCGGGTCCGGGCCGGTTGTCGCTCGACCATCTGATGGGCCACGCGGTGAACCGGGGCTGGATGGTGCCGGTCGCGCTGGGTACGACGGCTGCGGTCACCGCGGTCGTCGTGGGCGTCCGGAACAAGCGGGTGCGCGTGGCACGGGAGGGCAAGCAGGAGGCCCTGTTCGAGGAATAGGGCAGACGAGTCGGGCTGTACGCCGGGTTCTGTCGCCCGGTCGCCTCGCGGCGGCCGGGGAGACGGCCATCCATCTAGGGCCGGCGTTGCCGCCGGCCTCGTGCGGTCTACCCGCGGACTCGGGCGAGCAGCCCTCGAACGTCCGCGCAGAGCCGCCTTCTCTTCCGAGAGAGCGGCTCCTCTTGACCTTGCTCCGGGTGGGGTTTACCTAGCCGCCTGAGTCGCCTCAGGCGCTGGTGGTCTCTTACACCACCGTTTCACCCTTACCGTGAACCGGAGTTCGCGGCGGTTTACTTTCTGTGGCACTGTCCCGCGGGTCACCCCGGGTGGCCGTTAGCCACCACCCTGCCCTGTGGAGCCCGGACGTTCCTCGGGAAGGTCCACAAGGACCTCCACGCGGCCGTCCGCCCGGCTCGTCTGCCGTGCCGACCATGGTACCGGGCGGGCGGGACGCCGGGGACCGGCGGTCGCCGTGGCCAGGACGGAGCCCGCCAGGATGAGGGCGAAGGCGGCGAGGATCCCGGCGGTCAGGCGTTCGTCCAGGAGGAGGGCGCCCGCCGCGACCGCGACGGCCGGGTTGACGTACGTGATCACCGTCGCCCGGGTCGGGCCCGCCTCCTTGATCAGTTCCAGGAAGGCCACGAAGGCGACGGCCGTGCAGATGACGCCGAGGCCCGCGAGGGCGGCCAGGACCTGTCCGGAAGGTATCGCCTCCGGCCGGGTGAAGGCCGCCGCGGGCGCGTAGACCAGTGCGGCCAGCGCCAGGCAGGGGGCCGTCAGATGGAGCGAGGGCACGTCCTTGAGGCGGCGGGCGACGATGAGCGGCGCGGTGGCGTAGCCGACGACGGTGAGCAGCACCTCGACGAGGGACCGGGCGTCGCCGCCGGTCAGATGCGGTGCCGTGAGGACTCCGACTCCGGCCAGGCCGAGGGCGAGACCCGTGACGCGCCGGGCGCCGAGCCGTTCCGCGTCGCCGACGAGACGGGCCGCGACGACGCCGACGATCGGCACACCGGCGATCAGCAGGCCCGCGGTGGAGCTGGACAGATGGCGTTCGGCGTCGGTGAGCGTCCACCAGGGGACCATGATCTCGATGACCGCGAAGGCCAGCATCGGACGCCAGTGGGCCCGCACGGTCCCGGCCAGGCCGCCCTGCCGGATCGCGAAGGGGAGCAGCAGCGCGGCGCCGACCGCGCAGCGCGTGAACACCACCACCGACGGGGACACCTCGTCCACCGCCACCTTGATCATCAGGTAGGGGATGCCCCAGATCACTCCCATCAGGGAGAACAGAAACCAGCCGCGTGCAGTCATGCGGGCAGTCTCGGTCACCGCCCCGCGGTGCGTCTTGAACGCTGTTGCGCTCCGGCCGGGGGCGCGAGCACGCTCGTCCGGTACGCGGCCGGGGTCACGCCCAGGACGCGGCGGAACCAGCGGGTCAGATGCGCCTGGTCGGCGAAGCCCACGAGTCCGGCGACCTCGGCGGGGCGCAGTCCGGACTCCAGGAGCCGGCGGGCCCGGTTCACCCGGTGCTGGGCCAGCCAGGCGTACGGCGGTATCCCCGTCGTCGTGCGGAAGGCGCGCAGGAGCTGGTAGCGGGACAGGCCCAGGTCGCCGGCGAGGGAGGCGAGGGAGGGCGGGGCCTGGAGTTCGCCGGCCAGGCGGTCCCGTACGGCGTCGGCTATGCGCGCGGCGCCGGGAACCTCGTCGCGTTCCGGGCGGGCCGTGGAGTGCCGCCGGGTCAGCGCGGCGAGCAGCCACGGCAGGCGGGACTCGGCCTCCAACGGGTCCGGGCAGGCGCTCAGTTCGGCGTGCGCGGCGCGCAGCGCGGCGGCGAGTTCGGGGTCGTCGAGCAGCGGTTCCCGGAAGTGCGGGAGACCGCCGACGGCGCCCTCGGAGAGCAGGGACGGCTCCGCGTACAGGGCCCGGTAGGCGTAGCCGTCGCAGGCGGCGGGGCCGCCGGTGTGCGTCTCGCCGGGGGCCAGCACGACGATGGATCCCGGGCCGGTCCTGATGTGGCCGCCTCGGTAGCCGATGAGTTCCGAGCCGCCGACGCTGACGCCGATGGTGAACTCGTCGTGGGTGTGGGGCGCGTAGCGGTGCCGGTCGAAGCGCGCGGTCAGCAGGTCCAGGGGCCGGCCGTCCCGCCCGAGGGTGGCCCGGGTCCAGCGGGCCTCCTCTTTCACGAGGTGCTTCGTGGGCCGCCGCGCGGGCGTGGTCGTCCCACGGGCCACGGCGGTCGCCGCGGCGGCCGTCGCCGGGCGCCGTGCGGTCCCGGTCGTCGCCTCTCCCCGTCCGGTCATGCCGTCCCGCCTCGTCCGGTCATGCCGTCCCTCCCCCTCGCGACCGTGGCCGGTCGCGTTCACGGCGCCGGCTCTACGGAGGCAACGCCCGCGTCCCCCGTTTCCATGCCGGAGGCCGTCGCCGGGATCAGGCGGGTTCGAACCGCACCTTGGCCGTTCCGGGGTCCGCCTGGGCGAGCCGGACCCGCAGGCGTTCGCCCAGCGGTAGTTCCGTCGTCCCGCCGGAGATCCGGGCGAAGACCGCCGGGGACTCCAGTTGCACGGTCCCGGCCGTGGGGTCGTGTTCCTGTACGTCCACCACGCAGGCTTCGAACAGGTCGCCGACGCGGTCCTTGAGGAGCGCCGCCTCCACGATGTCGACGCACTCGCGCTCGACGGTGCCCGCGCGCCTACTGCCCTCGGCCATCTCCTTGGGCAGGGCGTCGAGTGCCGCGAGGACCCACTCGGGGGTCGGCAGACCGGCGGCGGCCGCGAGGCAGATCTCCGAGGCGTAGCGGTCGACGAGCCGGCGCAGCGGGGCCGTGCAGTGGGCGTAGGGAGCGGCGACGGCGGCGTGTGCGGTGACCTCGGGCAGCACCCCGTCCCGGAAGACGGTGTACCCGGCGCCGCGCAGCAGGGTGGTGCACTCCTGGAGGAAGGCGGCGTGGTGCGGCCGGTGCGGGTCGAGGGAGCGGATGAGCTGCGCGTACGAGACGTGGTGCGGCCAGTCGATGCGCAGGGCGAGCGCGGTCCGGCGCAGCCGTCCGACGGCCCCGTCGGGCGCGGCGGGCAGTGTCCGCAGCACGCCCGTGCCGTGGTCGAGCATCAGCTCGGCCGCCGCCATACCGGTGAGCAGGGAGATCTGCGCGTTCCAGCCTTCGGCGGGCAGCGGGGCGCGGTAGGCGAGTTCGTACGTCCCGTCCTTCTCGACGATCTCCTGCTCGGGCACGTTGAGCGAGATGCCGCCGCGCTCGATCTCCAGGGCCTCGCGCAGTTCGCCGACCTCCTTGAGGAGGGCGAGCGATTCCTCCGCCGTTCCCGTGTCGATGCGGTGCTGCACGGTCGCGTAGTCCAGCTTGGCGCGGCTGCGGACCAGGGCACGGCGGACGTCGACGATCTCCGTACGGCCGTCCGGGCCGAGGTCGATCGTCCACAGGACGGCCGGGCAGGTCTGGCCCGGGAGGAGGCTCGCGGCGCCTTCGGAGAGCGCGGGCGGGTGGAGGGGGACCTTACCGTCGGGGAAGTAGAGCGTCATCACGCGCCGGTGCGCCTCGGCGTCCAGGGCTCCGCCGGGTGCCACGAAGGCGCCGACGTCGGCGATGGCGTACTGGACGCGGTAACCGCCCCCCTCGCGGCGCGACAGGTGCATCGCCTGGTCGAGGTCCTCGGAGGACGGCGGGTCGATGGTGAGGAGGGGGATGTCCGTCGCGTCGTACGCGGGCAGGCGGGCGGGCTGCCCGGCCTCCGCGAGGACGTCGGCCGGGAAACTCCCGGGGACGCCGAGCCCGGTCCGCAGCGCGCGGAGAGCGGCTCGCAGCGGGGCCTGCGGGGCACCGGTGACGCGGACGTGACGGCGAGGCATGGGTCGAGCGTAGGCCGGGGGCAACCGTTGAGCACGCGGAGCGGGGCGCCCTCCGGGCGAGGGGACCGGGTTCGCGCCCGCCGCACCGTGCCGGTGCCGCACGGCGGGCGCATGCCGGGGTCCGGCGGGCCCGGTGGGGTCCGGGGGTCCGGCCGACCCGGCAGGCCCAGCGGTCCGACAGGCCCGGCGGGTTCGGCGGGCCCGGTAAGTCCGGCCGACCTGGCAGACCTGGCAGACCCGGCGGGTTCGGCAGGCCCGGTGCCGGTGGGCCGGTGCCGGTGGGCCGGTGCCGGTGGGCCGGTGCCGGTGGGCCGGTGCCGGTGCCGGTGGGCCGGTGCCGGTGCCGGTGGGCCGGTGCCGGTGGGCCGGTGCCGGTGGGCCGGTGCCGGTGGGCCGGTGCCGGTGGGCCGGTGCCGGTGGGCCCGGCAGAGTCCGGTGGGTCCGGCAGGCCCGGCAGAGTCCGGTGGGTCCG
>NZ_JBHYXD010000053.1:9650-38099 GCF_042751995.1 Streptomyces sp. NPDC059371
GTCCGGCAGGGTCGGGGGTGCGGCCGACCCGGCGGGGTGCGGGGGGGCCGGCCGACCCGGCAGGGTGCGGGGGGTCCGGTGGGCCGGTGGGTCCGGCAGGCCCGGCAGAGTCCGGTGGGTCCGGCAGGCCCGGCAGAGTCCGGTGGGTCCGGCAGGGTCGGGGGTGCGGCCGACCCGGCGGGGTGCGGGGGGGCCGGCCGACCCGGCAGGGTGCGGGGGGTCCGGTGGGCCGGTGGGTCCGACGGGCCCGGCAGAGTCCGGTGGGTTCGGCGGGCCCGGCTGGGCGAAGGGTGTGGCAGCGTCCGGGTGGCCTGGTGGGCGTGGGGTCGGGCGGGGAGGGGGTTCGGGGGTACGCCGTAGGCTGGCGCGGTCCGTA
Source organism: Streptomyces sp. NPDC059371 (assembly GCF_042751995.1). NCBI lineage: Bacteria > Bacillati > Actinomycetota > Actinomycetes > Kitasatosporales > Streptomycetaceae > Streptomyces > Streptomyces sp. NPDC059371. The sequence goes on from NZ_JBHYXD010000053.1 coordinate 10,027, forward strand.
TCCGTCGTGAGGAGAACCAACCGTGCTCGTGCTGCTGCCGCCCTCCGAGGGCAAGGCACCCTCCGGCCGGGGAACCGCGCTCAAGCCGGAGTCGCTGTCCCTGCCCGCGCTCGCGGAGGCACGCCAGGCGGTCCTCGACGAGCTGGTCGAGCTGTGCGCGGCCGACGAGGAGAAGGCCCGCGAGGTGCTCGGACTGAGCGAGGGCCTGCGGGGCGAGATCGCGAAGAACACGGAACTGCGGACCGCGGGCACGCGCCCGGCCGGGGAGGTCTACACGGGGGTCCTGTACGACGCCTTGGACCTGGCCTCGCTGGACACGGCCGCCAAGCGGCGCGCGGGCCGTTCGCTGCTCGTCTTCTCCGGGCTGTGGGGCGCGGTGCGGGTGACCGACCGCATCCCCTCGTACCGCTGCTCGATGGGGGTGAAGCTGCCGGGCCTCGGAGCGCTGGGCGCGCACTGGCGTACGCCGATGGCCGCCGCGCTCCCCGAAGCCGCGGGCGACGGACTCGTGCTGGACCTGCGGTCCTCGGCGTACACCGCGGCGTGGAAGCCCAAGGGCGAGGTGGCCGGGCGGACGGCCACCGTGCGGGTGCTGCACGCGCAACTGGTGAACGGGGTCGAGAAGCGTTCCGTCGTCAGCCACTTCAACAAGGCGACGAAGGGCCGGATCGTCCGCAGCCTGCTGACCGCGAACGCCGCGCCGAAGAACCCGGCGGAGCTGGCGGAGGCGCTGCGGGACCTCGGGTACACGGTGGAGGCACAGGCTCCCGGCAGGGCGGGCAGGTCCTGGGCGCTCGACGTGGTGGTGAGGGAGATCCACTGATCGGGCTCAGCAGATCGGACTCCGTGGATGGGACCCCGCTGAGGACTCTGCCGATCGGGCTCCGCTGAGGGCTTCGCGCATCGGGATCCGCTGAAGGCCTCGCGCATCGGGATCCGCTGAAGGCCTCGCGCATCGGGATCCGCTGAGGGGGCGCTCGCCGGGCGGGGCCGTTGTCCGTCGAGGGGCACCCGCATCGATGTTGCAACATGTGCAACGACCTTTGCGCATGGTGCGCACCCCGGGCAGGATGAGGGCATGACTTCGCCGTCGCCCTCGTCTCCGCACGCCTCCGTCCTGGATCTCGCGCCCGTCGTCCCCGTCGTCGTGGTCGCGGACGTCTCCGACGCGGTGCCGCTGGCGCGGGCGCTGGTCGCCGGCGGGCTGCCGGCCATCGAGGTCACCCTGCGGACCCCGGCGGCGCTCGACGCGATCCGGGCCATCGCGGCCGAGGTGCCCGACGCGGTGGTGGGCGCGGGCACGGTCCTGACGCCGGAGCACGTGGCCGCGTCGGTGGCGGCGGGCGCCCGCTTCCTGGTCAGCCCCGGCTGGACGGACGGACTGCTGGACGCCATGAAGGCATCCGGGCTGCCCTTCCTGCCGGGGGTGTCCACGACCACCGAGGTGGTGGCGCTCCTGGAGCGGGGGGTGCGCGAGATGAAGTTCTTCCCCGCGCAGGCGGCGGGCGGCACGGCCTACCTGAAGTCACTGGCGGGACCGCTCCCGCAGGCGCGGTTCTGCCCGACCGGCGGCATCGGCCCCGACTGCGCGCCGGACTATCTCGCGCTCTCCAACGTCGGCTGTGTGGGCGGCAGTTGGATGCTCCCGGCCGACGCGGTCGCCGCGCGGGACTGGCGCCGGGTGGAGGACCTGGCACGGGCGGCGTCGGCACTGCGGCGGTAGTCGCGCCCGCCCACTCGGCGGTGATCGCGCCGACCACCCCCCTCAGCTCAGCCCCCCTCAGCTCAGCCCCGCTCAGCTCAGCTCAGCTCAGCTCAGCCCCGCTCAGGTCAGCCCCGCTCAGCTCACGCGGATCACCACCTTGCCGAAGGCCGCGCCGCTCTCGTAGTACCGGAACGCCTCCCGCACCTCGTCGAAGCCGAGGACACGGTCCACGACCGGGCGGGTGCCGTGCAGTTCCAGGGCCCTGTTCATGGACTCGAAGTGCGCGCGGCTGCCCACGAAGACCCGGCGGATCGTGGCCAGACTCGCCGCGTACGCCGCGTTGGAGATCTCGATCCCGGACCTGCGCCCGTTGCCGGTGATCAGGAGCACGATCTGGCCGTAGAGCGCGGCGGCACGCACCGACTGCTCGATGGTGTCGGGCCCGTTGGTCTCCACGACGAGGTCGGCACCACGGCCGCCGGTCAACTCCCTGACGGCACGCCCCCATTCGGGGTTCCGGACGTAGTCGACGACGTGGTCCGCGCCGAGAGCCTTGAGGCGGTCCGCCTTGGCCCCGCTCGATGTCGTCGCGATCACCTGGGCACCCAGCGTCTTGGCGAACTGCACGACGAAGAGGGACAGCGCGCCGGTGCCGAGGGTGAGCACGGTCTGGCCGGGGGTGATGGGCTCGCCGCCGGTCAGGCTGTGCCAGGCGGTCACCCCGGCACACGGCAGACAGGCCGCCTCCTCCCAGGTCAGATGGCCGGGAACGCGCACGGCGGCCTCCTGGCCCAGACAGGCGTACTCGGTCAGCATGCCGTCGAGGGTGGCGCCGGGCTGGTCGAACCGGTCCGGGGTGATCCGGCCGTCCAGCCAGTTCGGGAAGTACGTGCCGGCCACCCGGTCGCCCACCGCGACCCGGGTCACCTCCGCCCCCACCGCGACGACCTCCCCGGCTCCGTCGCTCAGCGGGATCACGTCCGGCACGGCCTTCAGGGGGTAGGTCCCCCTCAGGATCAGCAGGTCGCGCTTGTTGAGGGAGACGGCACGCACGCGGACGAGGATGTCCCGGGGCCCCGGTTCGGGGCGGGGCGACTCGCGCGGCACGATCCCGTCGACGGTGCCGGGCGTTTCGAGGTGGTAGGCGCGCATGTCCGCTCCCTGGGTGGGTTCCTGCGTGGATGCGTCCATGCTGTCCGCGCCGAGGGTCCCGCTCAATTCCCGGCAGGGTATGACGAGTGGTTCCCGGCAGGGTGCGACGAGTGGTTCCCGGCGAGGTACGACGAGTGCCGCCGTGCCGCCGTCGTACCCGTGACGTACAACTGATCGCATGACGACCGGTATCTCCACCGAGCCACCGCCCTTCGCCCGGGAGCTGCTGCGCTGGCGGCACGCGCGCAGGGTAAGCCAACTGGAGCTCGCCTCCCGGGCGGGCACGACCCAGCGGTACGTCAGTTTCATCGAGCGCGGGCGATCGGTCCCCGGCAGAGAGATCGTGATCCGGCTCGCCGAGTCGCTGGGCCTGACCCTGCGGGAGCGCAACGCGCTGCTCCTGACGGCCGGTTACGCTCCCGCGTTCACCGAGTCGTCGCTCGACGCGGCCGCGCTGAAGCCCGTACGCGAGGCGCTGGACAGCATCCTCGAAGGGCATCTGCCGTATCCGGCGGTGGTGGCGGGGCCGCGCGGTGAACTCGTCGCCGCCAACGCGGCGTTCGACATCCTGTCGGAAGGTGCCGAACCCGGACTGCTGGAACCGCCGGTGAATGTCCTGCGATTGGCCCTTCATCCGCGCGGGATGGCGTCACGGGTGGTGAACCTGGACGCGTGGGGCCGACACATCGTGGAGAACCTGCGGGCCCGTTCCCTGCGCAGCCCCGACCCCCGTCTCGACGCGCTGGTCGAGGAGTTGACGGCCTACGTGCCGGCGAGCCGGCCGGGCGCGGACTATCTCGGCTTCGCCGTGCCGCTGCGACTGCGCTGCCCGGAGGGCGAGTTGAGGCTGCTCACGACCTTGACGTCGTTCGCCACCGCGGTGGACGTCACGCTCGCCGAACTCCATCTGGAGGCGTTCCTCCCGGCGGACCCCGAGACCGCCGGGATCCTCCGCGACCGGGCCGCGCGGCGGGGATGAGGCCGCCGGGCGGCACAGGGGCCGGGGCCGGGGCCGGTGGGGGTCAGCGCAGATGCGAGGTGTCGTTGAACAGGCGGACGCTCGCGTTGCCGTCGCCGTAGTACGCCACGGCCGACAGCGACGCCGCCGACAGTTCCATCCGGAACAGGGACTCCGGCGGAGCGCCGAGGGCCAGTCGTACGAGGGTCTTGATCGGGGTGACGTGCGTGACGAGCAGGACGGTGCGGCCCGCGTAGGCGGCGATCAGCTTGTCGCGGGTGACGGCCATGCGGAGCGCCGTCGCGGCGAAGCTCTCGCCGCCGCCGGTCGGTTCGGCCTCCGGGGAGGCGAGCCAGGCGCTCAGGTCGTCCGGGTGGCGTTCGCGCACCTCGCCGAAGGTCAGCCCCTCCCAGGCGCCGAAGTCCGTCTCGCGCAGGCCGTCCTCGATGACGACGTCGAGGCCGAGCCGGGCGGCGACGGCGCCGGCGGTCTCGCGGGTCCGGGCCAGCGGGGACGCCACGATGGCCTGGATGGTGCCCCGCGCCGCGAGTGCCGTGGCGACGCGCTCGGCCTGTTCGCGGCCCGCGTCGGACAGCGACGGGTCGCTGCCGCCGCTGCCCGAGAACCGCTTCTGCGGGGTCAGGAGGGTCTCGCCGTGGCGCAGCAGGACGAAGGTGGCGGGGGCGCCCATGTCCGGGGGTGCGCTCCAGCCTGCGGCGGGCTTGGGGGTCGGGGTGGCGGCCACGTTTCTCGCGGCCCGCTGATCGTCACCAGGCTTTCCGGCTCGGCCGGCGTCTCCCCGCCCTGCGGGCGCCTTGCCGGCTTCGCCGCCGGGGGACGGGGTGCCACCTGTCGCCGTCGGCCGGGTGCCGCCCGGCTCGGGCTGGGCGCGCAGTTCCCCGCGCCCCTCACGGGGCGGAATCGCGGCTTCGCCGCCGGAGGACGGGGTGCCACCCGTCGCCGTCGGCCGGGTGCCCGGGTCCCCGCGGCCCTCGCGGGGCGCTTCGCCTCGGGTTTGTTTCAGGGCTGCTCGGGCCCTTGCCGCGCCCGCTGCCGGGTCGCCGGGTGGGGCCGTCGGCTCGGGGGGCGCGGAGCGGGTCGCGCGGGCGTTCAGTTCCGCGGTCGACGCCGACTGGGACCAGGTCTCGCCGCGCTTGCCGGCGTCCATCGCCTCGTTGGCCAGGCGGTCCGCGTGCTTGTTGCGCTCGCGCGGCATCCACTCGTACGTGACCTGGGAACCGGGGAGGACCCCGGCCGCCCGTGCCGCCAGCGGCTTCATGTCCGGGTGCTTGATCTTCCAGCGCCCGGACATCTGCTCCACGACGAGCTTGGAGTCCATCCGGACCCGGACCCGTGCGGTCGCGTCGAGGTCGCGGGCCGCCTCGAGACCCGCGACCAGGCCCCGGTACTCGGCGACGTTGTTGGTGGCGACGCCGATGTACTCGGCGCGCTCCGCCAGCGTCTCCCCGGTGGCCGCGTCGATGACCACGGAGCCGTAGCCGGCGGGCCCCGGGTTGCCCCGGGAACCTCCGTCGGCCTCGACGATGAACTCCCGCACGGACGAGCCTCCCTACAGGCCGGACTCGGACGTACGCACCAGGATGCGCTGGCAGTTCTCGCAGCGCAGCACGGCGTCGGGAGCGGCCGCCTTCACCTCGTTGACCTCGGTGATGTTGAGCTCCAGGCGGCAGCCCTCGCAGCGGCGCTGGAAGAGCCGGGCGGCGCCGACGCCGCCCTGCTGGAGGCGCAGCTTGTCGTAGAGCTTGAGGAGATCGGCGGGCACGGAGGCGGAGATGACCTCGCGCTCCTTGGTGGCCGAGGCCGCCTCGCCGTCGAACTGCTCGAAGGCGGCGTCTCGGCGCGCGGTCGCGTCGTCGATCTTCGCCTGGACGGAGGAGACCCGCTCGGTCAGCTCGGCGACCCGCTCCTGGGCGGACTCGCGGCGCTCCATGACCTCCAGGACGACGTCCTCGAGGTCGCCCTGGCGCTTGGCGAGGGAGACGATCTCGCGCTGGAGGTTCTCCAGGTCCTTGGGGGAGGTGACGGCACCCGAGTCGAGGCGCTGCTGGTCGCGGACGGCACGCTGACGCACCTGGTCGACGTCCTGCTCGGCCTTGATCTGCTCGCGGGCGCAGTCGCTCTCCTCGGTCTGCGCGGCGACGAGCAGGTCGCGGAGCTGGGTGAGGTCCTTGTTCAGCGACTCGATCTCGGCGTGCTCGGGCAGCGACCTCCGCTTGTGCGCGAGCTGCTGAAGGCGCGCGTCGAGGGACTGGACGTCGAGAAGTCGGATCTGGTCGGCGGGCGCGGCGTTCAGTTGGGGGCTCCTGATGTGTCGTTGTGTGAGGCCGCGTGGGCGGTCCAGGGGTCGGTGACCGTCCGGGAGACGTGGACGCGCAGTCCCCATCCCTTCCGGTCGGAGATCTCGTCGAGCTGGGCGGCGGCCAGCTCGCACCAGGGCCATTCGGTGGCCCAGTGCGCCGCGTCGAGCAGCGCGAGAGGACTGTGGGCGCGGGCCTCCGACACCGGGTGGTGCCGCAGGTCCGCGGTGAGGAACGCGTCCACGCCCGCGGCGCGCACGTCGTCGAAGAGGCTGTCCCCGGAGCCGCCGCTGACCGCGACGGTCCGCACCAGGGCGTCGGGGTCGCCCGCGACGCGGATGCCCTGCGCGGTGGCGGGCAGCCGCTCGGCGGCGCGGGCGGCGAGTTCGCGCAACGTCAGCGGATGGTCGAGTTCGCAGACACGGCCGAGGCCACGGCGCCCCTCGGGGTCGGTGGCGTCCGGTACGAGGGGCCGTACGACCCGCAGGTCCAGCGCCCCGGCCAGCGCGTCGCTGACTCCCGGGTCGGCACGGTCGGCGTTGGTGTGGGCGACGTGCAGCGCGATGTCGTTCTTGATCAGCGTGTGCACGACCCGGCCCTTGAAGGTGCCGGCCGCCACCGTCGTCGTACCGCGCAGATAGAGCGGGTGGTGGGTGACGAGCAGGTCGGCTTCCAGCTTCACCGCCTCGTCGACGATGTCCTGGACCGGGTCGACGGCGAACAGGACGCGCGAGACGTCCTGGTCCGGGTCGCCGCAGACGGTGCCGACCGCGTCCCATCCCTCGGCCCGCTCGGGGGGCCAGAGGGCGTCGAGCGCGGCGATGACTTCAGACAGACGGGGCACGAGGAAAGGCTACCTGTCCCACGTCCCTGTCCGACCGGTCGTGGGCCACCGGCCCGTACCGGGGGCGGGCGGCGGACGCGCGGGTCCGCGCCGGGGCGGCGGGCGGGACGGGGTTCCCGCCCCTTCCGGCGCACGTCTTCCCGCCATCGTTCAGCACATCCGCCCCGTTCCCTCAGGCGAATCCCGACAGGGCCACCCTTATGTGTGAAGCAACAGCCCGTCGTCCCCCCGCCTGTGCGAGCGAAAACTACCTTCGTCGCCGGAGGTGACCGAACGATGACGGCCGGTGCGAGAGAACCCGAGGTGCGGAGCGAGCGCGCGATCGGCGGCGAGCACGGTGACGCCGCGAGCCGGTGGGCCGCTGCTCCCGTCTGCGTGATCACCGCCGACGGCGCCTACGGAGCACGGCTCGCCCGCGACGGCGAGTCCTGGTATCCGGAGCGCTGGACCCTCGACGGCCCCGAGCCGTACGCCGTACCGCTGCCCGGTCCGCAGCCGGAGCCACCCGGCACCGAGGTGCTGCCGCTGACCGACGGCAGGGTGCTGATCCATCGTGTGAACGACGGGCGCCACGCCTTCTCCCTCCTGTATCCGACCGGTCCGGGCACCGGCGAGCTCCCGCTGGGCGCGGTGGAGTGCCCCGACGCGGGCACCCTGCTGCGGCTTCTGCCGCCCGCCCCGGACGGGGAACGGGCGTACGCCCTCGCGGTGGGCCGGGGGTCGACGGCGGTGTGGCTGGTGGCGGGCAGCGCGTTCGGCCCGGAGCATCTGGCGGAGGTACCGGGCCACTGCTCGGGAGGGGTGTGGCTGGACCGCACGGGACGCCTGCTCGCGCTGGACCGCTTCCAGGACGGCCGCACGAAGACCGTGGTCGTCGACCTGGAACGCGGCGGAGAGGTGTCGCCGCTCCTCCAGATCGCCGAGCACAGCAACGACCGGCTGCTCCTCGCGGACGCGGACAGCGGACTCCTGCTCATCCGGTCCGACGCGCCGTCGCCCGGCCGGGACCGGCTCGGCTGGGGCGTGCTCGGCAGCACCCTGCCCGTCCGCTTCCCGGACTGTCTGAGCGCGACGGGCTGTTCGATCAGCCCGTTCGCGATCCAGCCGGGCCAGGTGCTGACCCCGGAGTCCTGCGCGGTCGCCCTGCGCATGGACGGACCGGGCGGCACCTGGGTGGGTGTGTGGCGTCCGGCGGAGCGCCGCATCCACCATCGCCCGGCGCCGGAGGGCTGGTTGCCCGGCACCGGAGTGTGGACCGCGGAGGGGGTGCTCCACCTGCCGTACGTGACAGGGGGCGTCCCGTGTGGTGTCGCCCGGCTGGCGGCGACCGGGAGGGCGGGGGAGCCGGACACGGGGGATCCGGCTTCCCCCGGTCTCCCCGCACCGCGGCCGGTCGCCCTCCGGCACGCGCCTCTGCGGACCCCCTCGCCGGCCGGTTCACCGCACCCGGCCCCGGGAACCGAGCCGCCCCGTGCGCTCCCGGTCCACCTGACCCTGAGCGGCGGCACCGCCCGCGCCCCGAGGGACGAATCGGTCCGCGCCGTCGACGGAGCGGGGGCGTCACCCGCCGGTACGGGTCCCGTGCCAGCGGGGGCGTCACCCGGCGGTACGGGTCCCGTGCCCGGGGGCCGGGAGCCGCTGCCGACGGTGACGAGCCTCACCCCGAGAACCTCGCCCGGTGAAGCGCGGTGGGCGGACACGAACCCCGGCCTCGCGACGGGCGGGGCGCTCCCGCCCGTCGTGCGGCTCGCCGGCGAAGGGGCCGAACCGGTCCGGCCGGTCGCGCGACGCGCCCCCGAGCCCGGGCGGCCCGCCCGGCCCCAGCCGAGCCGCTGGACAAGGGTTCCCCTGCCCCTCACACCGGCACGGAGCCGCCGGACCGAACCCGCCGGAACACCTGCGCAGGAGCAGGGACATCCGGCCGAACCCGCCGGAGCACCGGGACCGGAGCAGAGACACGGGACCGAACCCGCCGGAACACCCGTGCCGGAACAGAGACACTGGGCCGAACCCGCCGGAACACCGGCGCCGGGACAGGGACAGGGACACCGGACCGAACCCGCCGGGACACCCACCACCGAGGCGGGCCTCTGGACCAAGGTCGCCGAGACTCCCCCGCCCGGCATGAGTCTCAGGACCCGGGCCGACGGGACACTCCCGGGCGGCATGACCGTCACCCTCGAACCGGCCGGGCCGCTTCCGCCGGCCACGACAATCGGCACCGCCCAGGCCACCGCCGCCACCGGGGCCACCGGGGCCACCACCGAGGCCGGGTTCGCCACCCCGGCCGGGCCCGCCCCGCAGGCAGGGTCCGTCCCGCAGGCCGAGGCGGAGACCGAGGTCGCGGTCCGCACCCAAGCCACCTCGGTTGCCGAACCCGGTCGCGCCCGGCCCGCCCGCAGCCGGCCCGACCGCACCGAACCCGTCCTCTGGACCAAGGTCGCCGAGACTCCCCCGCCCGGCATGAACCGCGGCGCCCTGCCCGGCGCGACACCCGCGGGCGGCACCGTTTCCGGGGACGGGAACACCGGCGCGGTTCCGACCGCCGGCGAGTTCAGGGGGCAGGTCGCCCTGAGACCCCTCACCGCCGTGGCGCACCTACCCGCGGAGTCCGGGGTTCCGAGTGTGTTGGCCCACACGGACGAGGAGAAAAGGGGCAGCACGGGCGAAGAAACGTCACCCTCCGACTCCCGCGCGATGACCGCACGTTAGACTCCCCCGGCTGTAAAGAAGGATCTTGCATACGGGGTGAACACTTCAATGAACGACTCGAGCACCATGGAAGCACCGGGCACGGACGTCCACGAGACGTCGGCCACCCGGTCAGAAGGCCACGGCAGACACCGCGGCCCGGTCTCCGGCCACGACGACGAGGCGACCCCTCAGGGCCGCCACCGCAAGCCGTCCGGCCAGTCGGCCACGACGGTCTGACGGACCTCACGACAGCCGAAACCGGCGTACGGCCCCCCCAGCCCACAATGAAGCAAGGGCGGTTTAGGGGTGTGGCGACCCCCCCCACCTCTAACGCCCCCCCCACCACCACCCCCGCTCTCACCGCCGCAATCGCGATGAGCCCCACAAACACCCACCCACACACCGCCGCCCCCCCCCCCCCCCCGCCCGGCGCGGGGGCCCCGTTTCCGTGTGGTGCTCCCCCACCCCGGCCGACAGCCGCCCGCGGCCCGCCGACGGACGTCCGCCCAGCGAGGTGACCGCTCGACGAGGCGAGCCCTCAGCGAGGCGAGCCCTCCCGCTTGAGCCCCAGCACCTCCATCGCCGCGAAGGTCTCGCCGCTCGGCCGGTCCGCGTAGTACGGGGTGAGCAGCGCGTCGAGTTCGTCGTGGCTGAAGGTGTCCTGCTTGCTGTCGAACTTCGCCGCCACCCGCGGCCGTTCGACGACCGCGACCATTCCGCCGTGCACGACGAGGAGCTGCCCGTTGACGTGCGCGGCGGCGGGTGAGGCCAAGTAGCCGACGAGCGGGGCGACATGCTCGGGCGCGAGCGGGTCAAGGCCCTCGTCCGGCTGCCCGAGTCCGGCGAAGACGTCCTCCGTCATACGGGTGCGGGCGCGCGGGCAGATGACGTTGGCCGTGACGCCGTACTTGGCGAGTGCCAGCGCCGTCGAGGTGGTCAGGCCGACGATCCCGCCTTTCGCCGCCGCGTAGTTGGGCTGTCCAGCGGAGCCGGCGAGGAACGCCTCGGAGGAGGTGTTCACGATCCGTCCGTAGACGGGCCCGTCGGCCGCCTTGGAGCGGGCCCGCCAGTGCGCGGAGGCGAAGTGGGTGGTGTTGAAATGGCCTTTGAGGTGGACCCTGATGACGGAGTCCCACTCGTCCTCGGACATCGAGAAGACCATCCGGTCGCGCAGGATGCCCGCGTTGTTGACGAGGATGTCCAGTTTCCCGAACGCGGTGACGGCCGACTCGACCAGTTCGCGGGCCTGTTCGTGATCGGCGACGTCCCCGGTGTGGGCGACGGCCCGGCCGCCGGCGTCGCGGATCTCGGCGGCGACCTCCTCGGCCGGCGTGGCCGAGGCCGCGCCCGACCCGTCCCGTCCGGGCTGCCCGTAGTCGTTCACGACGACGGCGGCGCCCAGCCGGCCGAGTTCCAGCGCCTCGGCCCGGCCGAGCCCGCGCCCCGCGCCGGTGACGATCGCGGTGAGCCCTTCAAGTGGCAGTGACATCAGGGTCCTTAGCGGTTGGGGTGGAGGTCCGCACCGGCGGCCGCCCGGGTCAGATCTCGATGCACGTCCGCAGGGCGGTGCCCGAACGCATCTGGTCCAGCGCCTCGTTGATCCCGGCCAGCGGCACCCGGTGGGTGATCAGGCCTTCGAGGTCGATGCGGCCGGCGCGCCACAGGGCGATCGTGCGCTCGTAGGACCGAAGGACGTCCCCGCCGCCGTACATGGAGGGCAGGATGCGCTTCTCGTCGAAGAACAGCTCGAACATGTTGAGCTGGAGGACGTCGTCCATGGCGCCGGCGCCGACGACGACGAGCGTGCCGCCGCGGCGGGTGTGGTCGTAGGCGGTGCGCGCGGTGGCGGACTTGCCGACGACCTCGAAGACGTAGTCGAAGCCCTCGCCCGCGGTGACCGACTGCTTGGCGTCGGCGAGTTCGTCGGGCGAGACGGCCTTGGTGGCGCCGAAGCGGAGCGCGGCCTCACGGCGGGAGGCGACCGGGTCGACGGCGACGATCTCCGCGGCTCCCTTGAGCCGGGCGCCCTGGATCGCGGAGATGCCGACGCCTCCGCAGCCAATGACGGCGACCGACGAACCGGCCTCCACGTCGGCGGTGTTGAGGGCCGCGCCGAGTCCGGTGGTGACGCCGCAGCCGATCAGGGCGGCTATGTCGAAGGGCACGTCCTCGGGGATGGGGACCGCGCAGCCGGCGGCGACGACGACCTCCTCGGCGAAGGTGCCGGTGCCGGCGAAGCCGAAGACGTCGCCGCCGGGGCGCCTGAAGTTGGGGGTGCCCGCGTTCATGAATCCGGCCAGGCACAGTTCGGTCTGGCCCCGCTTGCAGGAGGGACAGGCGCCGCAGGCGGGCAGCCAGCAGATGACGACACGGTCGCCGGGCTTCACATGGGTGACGCCCTCACCGACCTCGGTAATCTCGCCGGCGCCCTCGTGTCCGGGCACGAACGGCGCGGGCTGGGGCAGGACGCCGTTCATCGCGGACAGGTCCGAGTGGCACAGTCCCGTGGCCCGCACCCGGACGCGTACCTTGCCGGGCCCGAAGCCCACCGCCTCGACGTCGTCGAGGACCTCGAGTTTGTCCTGGCCTGTCTCGTGCAGTACGGCTGCGCGCATGGTGCGGCTCCCCTCGGGACGGTTCGTACGGGTGTCAGAGGTGTTCGACGACGGTGTCGGCGAGGACCGGCGCGTCGTCCCGCTCGACCGCGCTCACCGCCACCCGGACCTCGCCGTCGCCCGGCCACATCCGGATGCGCAGGGTCTCGCCGGGGAAGACGACTCCGGCGAAGCGGGTGGTGTAGGCGCGGACGCGGGTCACGTCGCCGCCGAGCAGGGTGTCGACGACGGCCTTGAGCGTCATGCCGTACGTGCACAGCCCGTGCAGGATGGGCCGGTCGAAGCCGGCGAGCTTGGCGAACTCGGGGTCGGCGTGCAGCGGGTTCCAGTCGCCGGAGAGCCGGTAGAGCAGGGCCTGTTCCTCGCGGATCGGGCGTTCGACGGTCCGGTCCGGTGGGCCGGAGGGGGCTTCGAGGCGGGCACCGGGTCCGCGGTCGCCGCCCCAGCCGCCTTCGCCGCGTACGAAGATCTGGGCGTCGTTGGTCCACAACGGGCCCTCGGCGTCGGTCACTTCGGTGCGCATGACGAGGACGGCGGCGGTGCCCTTGTCGTAGACGGCGGCGATGCGGCCGGTGGCGGTGGCCGTGCCCTCGGCGGGGATCGGGCGGTGCAGCCGGACGCTCTGGCCGCCGTGCAGGACGCGGGCGAGGTCGACGTCGACGCCGGGCATGGACAGTCCGCTGATCACGCCCGGTGAACCGGCGCCCGCGACGGTGGCGAAGCTCGGCAGGACGTGCAGCCTGGATTCGAGGGTGTAGCGCAGTTCGTCGGGGTCGGTCGCGGGGACGCCCGCCCCGAGGCCGAGGTGGTAAAGCTGGACGTCCTTGTGGCTCCAGGCGATCTCGCCGGTCCGCGGCTGGGCTGCGACGGCCTTGGCGGCGTCAATGGGCATGGGGCTCCTTGCTCGACTGCGCGAAAAGACCTCGGTGCGGCCGTCCGCACCGTCGGCCGCACCGAGGTCGACACCGGGCCGCGGAACCCGCTCGTTCTAGAACGCGTTCCAGTACGGCGAACCCTTGTATAGCCGAGCGCCCAGTACTTGTGAAGACTACTGACGCCATGTCAGATCGAGTCGCCGTGCCGGTCCTTCGCGGGAGCGCGTCGCGCCGGCGGCCGTGACATTTGTCCCGGCCGATCGCCGACAAGTGCATCTGCCGGGGCACCGCCCCGGCCCCTTAGCGTCGTAGTCATGACACAGACGACGGGGACGACGACGGGGGCGGCGGGAAAGCCGCGGGGAACGTCCGCACCACCGGTGACCGGGACGGCACCGGCGGTGCGCTTCAGGGGTGCGGTCAAGGCCTTCGGCGACGTGCGCGCCGTGGACGGTCTCGACCTCGACGTGGCGAGCGGCGAGACGGTGGCGCTGCTGGGACGCAACGGCGCGGGGAAGTCGACGGCGATCTCCCTGCTCCTCGGCCTGAACGAGCCGGACGAGGGCTCGGTCCTGCTCTTCGGCGGCCGCCCGCAGGAGTCGGTGCGCGCCGGACGGGTCGGCGCGATGCTCCAGGACACCCGGCCGGTGCCGCGGGTCACCGTCCGGGAGCTGGTCTCCTTCGTGGCGGGACGCTATCCGGCGCCCCTGCCGGTGGCCGAGGCGCTGCGGCTCGCGGGCATCACGGAACTGGCCGGGCGGCGCGTCGACCGGCTGTCCGGCGGGCAGGCGCAGCGGGTGCGGTTCGCGGTGGCGCTCGCCGGGAACCCCGCGCTGATCGTGCTCGACGAACCCACCGCGGCGCTCGACGTGGAGGCACGGCACGCGTTCTGGGAGTCGATGCGGGGCTACGCCCGGCGCGGCCACACGGTGCTGTTCTCCACGCACTACCTGGAGGAGGCCGACGCGCACGCCGACCGGATCGTCGTCGTCGACCGGGGGCGGATCGTCGCGAACGGGACCGGGGAGGAGCTTCGGCGGTCGGCGGGCGGCAATCTGGTCTCCTTCGACCTGGCGGGGCTCGCCACGGACGGTCTGGCGCTGCTGCCCGGAGTGGTGGCGGTGGAGGTGCGCGGGGACCGGGCCCGGCTGCGCACGGACGACTCGGACGCGACGGTGGTCGCGCTGGCCGAACGGGGTGCGATCAGCGGCCTTGAGGTCGTCCCCGCGTCCCTGGACGACGCTTTCATGGCCCTCACCTCGCGCGACCGGGAGACGGTGTGATGTTCGACTATCTGCGGCTCGAAGTGCGCCGGACGCTGCGCGACACCGGCTTCGTGATCGGCGGCGTCGCGATGCCGGTGATGATGTATCTGCTGTTCACCAACCTCGGCGGTGGCGACGACGGCACGTGGAAGACCGCCTCGATGGTCGGCATGGCCGCCTACGGGGCGGTCGGCTCGGCGCTGAACACGGGCGGCGGGGTCGCCGAGGACAAGGTGACCGGCTGGCTGCGGCAGCTCCGGGTGACCCCGATGACCTCGCGCCAGGTGGTGCTCGGGCGGGCGCTGACCGGTTCGGTGACCGTGCTGCCCGCGATCGTCGCGGTGCTCGCGGCCGGCGGCCTGGTCAACGGCGTGCGGCTGGACGTCTGGCAGTGGGCCGCGACGGCCCTGCTGCTGTGGCTCGGCTCGGTCCCGTTCACCCTGCTGGGCCTCGGCAACGGCTACCGGATGACCGCGCAGACGGCGGGTGTCGCGAACATGGTGTGCAATCTGGGGCTGGCGGTGGTGGGCGGCCTGTGGTTCCCCATCGCCCTCTTCCCCGGCTGGCTGCGCTCGGTCTCCGCGTACACGCCCACGAACCGGTTCGCGCAGCTCGGCGTGTCGGTCACCGAGGGCCGGGCACCCGGTCTCGCGGCGGTGGCGGTGCTGGTCGCCTGGCTGCTGGCGTTCGGTTCGTACGCCGTGGTCTCGTACCGTCGATCCGCACGAACCGTCTGAACGGGGAGCGGGACATGTCCTGGATGAGAGGCATCAGCTGCCAGGTCCGCGCGCTGCGGGCCGAACGGAGGCGCTGGAAGGCCGACATGGAGCGGTTCAAGGAGGAACAGCGGGCCGCGCGCAGGAGCGGGGGCGCGACGCCGGAGAACCCGGGGCCGCCGCCGACCGGCTTCGCGCTGCTGCCGTGGCTGCTGCTGGGGATGGGAGCCTTCTCCAACCTCTTCCAGGGCAGGACGTCGCAGCCCTGGATCGCCGGGCTGGGCCTGCTGGCCTTCAACTCGCTGTACATCTACGTGACGTTCCGCGCGTTCACGAAGACGACACGGGAGGCCCGCTCGACCCGGGTGGCGCTCGTCCTGATGGGCGTGGTCACCTGCGCGCTGGCGATCGGGTACGGCGGAACCTGGCTCTATTTCTTCCCGCTGCTCGGGCTGGCCACCGGGGCGGTGGTGCGCGGCCCCTGGCTCGGCAAGATCGGCCTCGCGCTGACGGTGTTGGCCGCTTCGGTGTCCGTCTTCCGGGCGGGCTGGGACGCGGTGAACGTCGCCTACGGCACCTTCCTGTCCACGATGGTGACGGCCGCGATCCTCTCCCTCTCCGAGGCGGTACGGGAACTGCGGGCGGCCCGCGAGGAGCTGGCGCGCCGGGCCGTGGAGAAGGAGCGGATGCGCTTCTCCCGCGACCTGCACGACCTGCTCGGGCACACGCTCTCCGTCATCGTGGTGAAGTCGGAGGCGGCCCGCAGGCTGGCTCCCCGGGATCTGGACGCGGCGCTCGTGCAGGTCACGGACATCGAGTCGGTCGGCCGGCAGGCGCTGACGGAGATCCGTGAGGCGGTCACCGGCTATCGCGAGGGCAGCCTCGCCACGGAGCTGGACCGGGCCCGCTCGGCGCTGTCCGCGGCGCGCGTGGAGCCGGTCGTCCGGCAGTCGGGGCCGCCGCTGGTCCCGCAGACCGAGGCCCTGCTCGGCTGGGTGCTCCGCGAGGCCGTCACCAATGTCGTGCGCCACAGCGACGCGACGCGCTGCGAGATCACCGTCGACGGCACCGCGGACCTGGTCCGGCTGACCGTCTCGGACAACGGCACCGACGCCTCTCCGGCGGACCCCGAACCGGGCATCGGCGGCACCGGCCTCAAGGGCCTCACCGAACGCCTCGCGGCGTCCGGCGGCTCCCTGCGGGCGGGCCGGACGGCGCGCGGCGGTTTCGAGGTGAGGGCCGAACTACCCGTGGAAGCAGCGGATTTGACGGAGGCGTCGGTCTGAGGGGCGGAACACCGCGCGGCGGCGGGCGGGCCCCCGTGGGCCGGCCCGCCGCCGGGCGGCCGGGAGCTACGGCGCCCAGGGGGACGTGACGGCCCAGCTCACGTCGTCCGTCCACGAGGTGGCGCTGTCGAAGGCGTTCGAGCCTCCGTCGCTCGCTATGTAGACGTTGTAGTCGTAGTGCCGGAGGTATCTCGTCGGGTAGTTGTACGACGCGAACGAGGTCCCCGTACCGCTCTTGCCGGTCTGGGCGCAGAACGTGGCGTCCTGTCTGAACTGCGTGGTGCCGGTCATGGGTTGCCGGTAGAGCTGGTAGTTGAAGTGCCGCAGGAAGTCGCCCGGGTGGTTCCGCGACTCGAAGGAGTAGCAGGAGCTGTCGGCGAGCCCCCGGCGGACGATCCAGGTGGCGTCGCCCTTGTCGAGTGCCGAACTGCCCGACGTGATCGTCGAGACGACCGCCGCGTTGTTCTGGTGGCGGATGTAGCCGGTCGTGCAGCACGAGGTGGTCGCGCGCAGCGAGATCTCGGACCCGGCCGTCAGCGAGCCCGTGCTGCCGGTCGAGCCGCCGTAGCCGACGGAGACGATGTTCGACTGCACCTGGCTGTCCGCGGCGTCCGTCGGGATGCCCGAGGTCATGACGCCCTCGAAGAAGGACCCGATGGAACCGTTGCTGTTGTCGCCGCCGGTGCCGAGGACGATCGCGCCTTCCTGGTGCATGGGCGAGTAGCCTCCGGCGGTGGGTTCACCGCCGGAATAGGTGGTCGTGAGACTGCCCGATTGGGCGTTGCCGTATTTCAGCGCGAAATGGTCCTGACCGTTGTTCTTCAGCAAAGCGGTCACGAACGGCATCGCACCGGTGCCGGTGTTCGACGTGTTCTTGCTGTATCCGGCGTCCGACTGGAAGAGCCCGTTCTCCAGATCGGCCTGCACCCACGGGCCCTGGCCGTAGCAGGGCGAGAACCAGCACTCGGTGCCGAAGTTGATCGCGTCCATGTGGCCGTTGCCGGTGTCGAGGTTGTTGGTCTCGGCGTTGCCGTAGTCGAAACAGCAGCTCCCGTTGACGTGGGTGCCGGAGGTCACCATGTACATCCCCTCGGCGGCACCGTTCGTGGCGACTCCGGAGGTGGAGTTGTCCCGGTAGCCCATGCCGGCGGAGATCTCCAGACCGTAGACCTGATGGCCGCCGGCGGTCACCGGCAGGGCGTCCGCGGGCGCCCCGACATCGGCGGCTCCCGCCCCGCCCGCGCCCTCGATCGTGAGGTCGTTGTGGCGCGAGGACTGGTCGTAGATCTTCGTGATGATGCAGGTGGTGCCGCCGCAGAAGGAGTCCTGCGCCGCCGCGTTCGCGTACCCGCCCGCCGCGAGGAGACCGATGTTCGCGGTGGCGCCGTCGGAGGCGCGCTGCACCTGGTAGAGCGAGCCGTTGTACGACGAGTAGAGCGCCCTGACGAGGCTGTGCGCGGCGACACAGGGGGTGCCGGCGGTGGCGTAGATGTCGCACGGGAGCGACCCCGCGGCGGTGGCCTGCGGCGCGCCGACGGCGAACGCGACGACGGCCGCCATCACCGACAGCACGGCCAGGACTGTGTTTCTCAGGCGCTGTAAGCGCACGAAGGATGACAACACGGTGCACCTCTTCCGTTCCTGGTAGGACAGTGCGGGTGCCCGGTCGAAATACCGGACATCGTTCGATCGATATGCCGAACCAATTCCCGGTCGAAATTCCGAACGTTTGCGGAAGACGGCCCGGCTCGGGAACGGCAAAGGGGAGCGCTGAATTCCGAGGCGATTATTTGCCCGTGACCGGGGGCCGTCAAGACGCGCGGACGGGGACGGGGACGATTTCCGGGGTCCGCCGGAACGCGCGGGGCCGGCCGCGGGACACCCCTCTCGCCTTACGCTTGGCCGCGTGAACGAGATGCCCCGGGACCACCGGCCCGCCAAGTCCGTCCGTGTCCTGCTCGCCGAGGACCAGCAGATGATGCGGGGGGCACTCGCTCTGCTGCTCGGGATGGAGCCGGACATCGAGGTGGTCGCGCAGGTGTCCGCGGGCGACGAGATCGTTGACACGGTGCTGGTCGCCCGGCCCGATGTGGCCCTGCTGGACATCGAGTTGCCGGGGATGAGCGGACTGGACGCCGCCGCCGAACTGCGTGAACAGGCGCCCGACTGCCGGGTGCTGATCCTCACCACCTTCGGCCGCCCCGGCTATCTGCGCCGGGCCATGGAGGCGGGTGCCGCCGGGTTCCTGGTCAAGGACGGACCCGTGGAGGAACTGGCCGAGGCGATCCGGCGGGTGCTGACCGGGGAGACCGTCATCGATCCGGCGCTCGCCGCCGCCGCGCTGAGCGCCGGCCCCAATCCGCTCACGGCCCGCGAGTGCGACGTGCTGAAGGCCTCGGCGGACGGCGCCACCGTCGCCGACATCGCCGGCAAGCTGCACCTCTCCGAGTCGACCGTCCGCAACTACCTCTCGTCCGCGATCGGCAAGACGGGCACCCGCAACCGCATGGAGGCGATGCGGGAGGCCCGTCAACAGGGCTGGCTGTAGGGCCTGTTCGGGCCGGTCAGGACTGCGCGACCGCACGCCTGCCCGTGTCCGGCCCGAAGGCTCCGAACGGTCCGAAAGGTCTCCGAAAGGTCCCGACGGACCGGACCGGCGGCAGGCTCTGCCCCGGGAGATCTCTCAGGGCTTCGTCACCACCGCTTCCGCCGGCCCGCGGCCCTTGCCCTCCGGTGCCACGCACACGAACCAGTCGGGCTGGGAACCGTCCACCCGCCAGATCAGGTTCCAGACGCCCGCCGGATGCATGGTGCCCCGGTGGGCGACCCTCCGGGCCTTGACCGTCGTGCCCTCGTCCCAGGTGCAGGTGACCTCCGTGGCGGTCCGGGCGACCTTGCCGATCACGAGCCCCTCAGGGGGCACCTTCGCACCCTTGGGCGCCTTGCCGTTCAGCGGCAGGGAGAACGCCTCGACGTCCTTGCCCGAGAACGATTCGCCCTTCTCGACCGCTCCGTCGATCACCGTCCTCGGGGGCCCTCCCGCCGGGATCACCTTCACGAAGGCCCACCCCTTGCCCGCGAGGTCCGAAGCGTCCCTGACGCCCGTCGGCGTGACGTCGTACTGCCGCATCAGCGTGCGCTGCTGCCGCGCCTCCGCCTCGTCCTTCGACGCCGGCCACATATCCACGAGGACGCTCCAGGTCTTGCCGTGGACGGTCCATTGCGACACGAAGGTCCCCCGTGGGCCGAGGGTCCGCCACTCCGCCGGCCCGCGGTCGGGCGGCGTGACCCGCCTGGCGTGGTCGCCGGCCGGCGGGACCCCCCTGGCGTCGTCGCCCGTCCCGCCCGCCAGCGCCAGCGTCCCCGTCGACCCGGCGACGACCAGGGCGACCGCCGCCGCCGTCGCCCAGCGGCGCGCCCTGCGGCGCCGGCCGCCGCGCAGCACCGCCTGGTAGGGGGCCGTACCGATCTCGACCTCGTCCGCCGCCTCGGCCAGCAGGAAGGAGATGTCCGCGTCCGTCGCCGCCATGTCGTGATTCGTCTCCCGGTCCGCGCTCATCGGATCAGCCCTCCCTGCGCCATCGTGTTCACCAGGCCCGGTACGACACGGAGTTTCGCTATGCCCCTGGCCGCGTTGCTCTTCACCGCGCCCACCGAGCAGCCCATCGCCTCGGCCGTCTGGCTCTCGCTCAGGTCCTCCCAGTAGCGCAGGACCACCGCCTCGCGCTGGCGCGGGGGCAGCCCGGCCAGTGCGGTGATCAGGGCACCGCGGTCGTCGGCCCGGGCGATCGGGTCGTCGCTGTCGGGGACCTCGCGTACGAGCCCCGAGTCGTCCTTCGGCGCGAGGAACTCCTTGAGTTTTCTGCGGTGTCTTCGAGCGTGCGCGTTGATCATCACGCGCCGCACATAGGCATCCGGTTCGTCGGCCGAGCCGACCCGGCGCCATGCCACGTACACCTGCTCCAGCGTCGTCTGGACCAGGTCCTCGGCGGCGTGCTGCTCCCCCGTCAGGAGAAACGCCGTACGCATCAGCCGCGGCCAGCGGCCGACCACGAAGCTCTGGAACTCCTCGTCCCGAGCCTGCTTCCGAACCCCCATGGGCACCTCCTAGTGACTCAAGGAGTCCACAGGCACCCGAATTCGTTGCCTCACCGCCGTGACATCGTCCGGGGCAGCCACACGAACATCAGGACGGCCCCGGCGAGCAGCATCACGCCGCTGACGCGGAACGCCAGCGCGTACCCGGCGGTCAGCGCCTCCCCCGAGACGCTTCCCCCGGTTCGGGCGGCCGCGATCGTGGACATGACGGCGAGTCCCAGTGAACCGCCCATCACCCGCGAGGTGTTGACCAGGCCCGAGACCACCCCCGCGTCCTCCGGCACCGCACCCGAGGTCGCGATCGCGGCCAGCGGTGTCGCGGCCAGACCGGCGCCCGCCATCATCAGGACGCCGGGGAGCATGATGGCCGTGAGGTACGGGCCGTCCGCCGTCATGGCCGACTGCCAGCCGAAGCCGGCCGCGGCCAGGAGCGTGCCGAGGACCGCCACGTTGCGCGCCCCGACCACCGGCATGAGACGGGGCGCCGACTTCGAGCCGACGACCACGGCGAGCGAGCTCGGCACCAGGGCGAGGCCCGCGCCGAGCGGCGAGTAGCCGAGCACGTTCTGCGCGTACAGCGTCATGAAGAACCACATGCAGAACATCGCCGAGCCGGAGACGAACATGGCCGCGTTCGCCGACGCCACCGAGCGCAGCCGCAGCAGTTTCAGCGGCATCAACGGCGCCTTGGTCCGCGCCTCGACGGCCAGGAAGGCCCCGATGAGAGCCGCTCCCGCGCCGAGCGGTACGAGCGTCGCCGCCGCGGTCCAGCCCTCGGCCTCCGTCTGCACGATCCCGTACGCCAGGGTCGCGAGTCCCCCCGTCACCAGGAGCGCGCCCGGCAGGTCGAGCCGCCGCCCGTCCCCGGCCCGGCTCTCCACCAGCCGGTACGCCGCGCCGGCCAGCACGATCGCGCCGACGGGCACGTTGATGAGGAGCACCCAGCGCCACGACAGCCCGTCGACCAGCAGTCCGCCGACGAGCCCGCCCGCCGCGCCGCCACCGGCTCCCACGGCGGTCCAGGTCGCGATGGCCCGCGCGCGTGCGGGACCCTCGGGGACGGCCGACGTCAGGATCGTCAGGGTCGAGGGCGCGAGCACCGCGGCCCCCAGGCCCTGCGCGGCGCGCGCCAGGAGCAGTTGGGTGCCCTCCTGGGCGAGGCCGCCGGCGGCCGAGGCGAGCGTGAAGAGCGCGAGACCCACCAGGAACATCCGCTTGCGCCCGTACAGGTCACCGGCCCGCCCGCCGAGGAGCATGAATCCGGCGAAGGCGATGGAGTAGGCGTTCACCACCCACTGCAGTCCGGGGGCGCTCAGCCCGAGGTCGGTGCGCATGGAGGGCAGGGCCACGTTGACGACGGACACGTCCAGGACGACCAGGAACTGTCCGGCACACGCGAGGGCGATCACCACCCAGGCGGGCGGGGCGGTACGGGCGGTCGTCCGGATGTCTTCAGCGGCTCGGAGCATGGCTGTCATGCTCTCAACCCACGGACGCTCCTTGCATCGGTATTTCGGCGCAGGGGGGTGTAGGGCACCGGACCTAGGACGTGCCCGCGAAGCCGCGTCCGCCCGGCGGCGCCCGGCTGCGCCCGGCAGGTCCTACGGCCTGCGCAGCAGTGTGACGACCGCCGCGCCGCCCAGCCCGATGTTGTGGGCGAGCCCGACCCGTGCCCCCTGGACCTGACGTGCCTCGGCCTGTCCCCGCAACTGCCAGACCAGCTCGGCCACTTGCGCGATCCCGGTGGCCCCCAGGGGGTGGCCCTTGGAGATCAGCCCGCCGGAGGGATTCACCACCCAGCGTCCGCCGTACGTCGTCGCCCCGGACTCGACGAGTTCGCCCGACTCGCCCTCCGCGCACATGCCGAGCGCCTCGTAGGTCAGCAGTTCGTTGACGGAGAAGCAGTCGTGGAGCTCCACGACGTCCACGTCCTCGATGCCGAGCCCGGAACGCTCGTACACCCGGCGCGCGGCCTCCCGCGACATCGGCCGGCCGACGACGTCGATGCAGGAGCCGGAGGCGAAGGACTCCTCGGTGTCGGTGGCCATCGCCTGCGCGACGATCTCCACCGCTCTGTCCTCCAACGCGTGCCGCTCGGCGAACCGTTCGGACACGACGACGGCCGCGGCGGCTCCGTCCGAGGTGGGCGAGCACTGGAGTCTGGTCAGCGGCCGGTGCACGGCCTTGGCGGCGAGGATCTCCTCGACGGAGTACACGTCCTGGAACTGGGCGTAGGGGTTGTGCGCCGAGTGCCGGTGGTTCTTGGCCCCGACGGCGGCGAGCTGGGCCTCGGTCGTGCCGTACCGCTCCATGTGCTCGCGGGCCGCGTCGCCGAAGATCTGTGCGGTGGGCGGTGACATCTCGAAGCCGTGCCGGGCGGCCATGATCCCGTAGTGGCGGGCGACGGGTGACGTGGCGAAGTCGCCGCCGTCGGCGCCCGACCCGAGCGATCCCCGCTTCATCTTCTCGAAGCCCAGCGCCAGGACGCAGTCGCTGATACCGCCCTCCACGAACTGCCGGGCCAGCATCAACGCGCTCGCTCCGGTGGCACAGTTGTTGTTCACGTTGTAGACGGGCACGCCGGTCAGGCCGAGTTCGTAGGCGGCGCGCTGACCGGCGGTGGACGGCTGGAAGCAGTAGCCGACGGGGACCTGCTCCACGTCCGTGTAGGAGATCCCCGCGTCGGCCAGGGCGTTGGAGCCGGCCTCGCGGACCATGTCCCAGTACTGCCACTCCCGGGTCTCGGGCTTCTCGAACCTGGTCATACCGACACCGACGACGTACGTCCTCATGGCGCGCTCCTAGTCCCGTGGCAGGCCGAGCAGGCGCTCGGCGACGACGTTGAGCTGGACCTGGGTGGTGCCGCCCGCGATGGTCAGGCACCGGGAGAGCAGGAACCCGTGCACGGCCCGCTCGCCGGGGCCCTCGCACAACGCGCCTTCGGGGCCGAGGAGTTCGAGGGCGAGTTCGGCGACTTTCTGCTGGTGCGCGGTCTGCACCAGTTTGCGGACCGAGGCGCCCGCGCCCGGCTCCACGCCGGAGACCCTGCGGAGGGTGGTGCGCAGCGTGATGCAGGCCAGGGCGTGGGCCTCGGCCAGCAGCGCCCCGAGCCGGGAGCCGTCGATGTCGGCCGGTATCAGCGCCTCCAGGCCGGTGTCGAAGGTCAACTGGTCGGCCATGTGGACGCGTTCGTTGCCGAGCGTGTTGCGGGCGACCCGCCAGCCGTCGTCGACCTCGCCGACGACCGCGTCCGCGGGCAGCAGCACGTCGTCGAACCAGACCTCGTTGAAGAGGGAGTCCCCGGTGATCTCCTTCAGGGGGCGGATGCCGATGCCCTCCGTGGTCTTCATGTCGACGACGAAGTAGGTGAGCCCCTTGTGCTTGGGCGCGGCCGGGTTCGTCCGGGCGAGGAGGATCCCGTGGTCGGCCCATTGCGCCGCGCTCGTCCACACCTTCTGGCCGTTGATCCGCCATCGCCCGTCGGCGGTGCGTTCGGCGCTGGTGCGCAGCGAGGCGAGGTCGGATCCGGCACCGGGCTCCGAGAAGAGCTGGCACCACAGGACATCGCCGCGCAGGGTGGGCAGCAGATAGCGCTCCTGCTGCCGCCGGGTCCCGTGCGCGATGAGGGACGGCACGACCCAGGTCGCGATCCCCAGGTCGCTGATCCGCACTCCGGCCGCGGTCAACTCCTGCTGCACGGCGAGCTGCTGGACCGGGCCCGCGCCGAGACCGTACGGCGGGGGCAGATGCGGGGCGGCGTATCCGGTGGGCGCCAGGGCCCGGCGGACCTCGGCCGGGCCGAGCTCGCGCACCCGGTCGGTCGCCGCACGGGCCTCGGCCCGGTACACGGACGCCTCCGGCGGCAGCTCCAGGCGCAGTTCCCGCCGTACGCCGTCCCGCGCGAGCCGTACGGCCCGCCGCAGGTGTCCGCTCCCGGCGCCGAGCAACTGCCGTGCCACCAGGGCCCGGCGCAGATACAGATGGGCGTCGTGCTCCCAGGTGAACCCGATGCCGCCGAGGATCTGGACGCAGTCCTTGGCGCAGGAACCGGCGGCGTCGAGGGCGGTGCCGGCGGCGAGTGCGGCCGCCAGCGCCCGTACACCGGGGGGCTCCTGTGCGGCGCGTGCCGCGTCCCAGGTGAGCGCTCTCGCCTGTTCCAGCCGCAGCAGCATGTCGGCGCACAGGTGCTTGACGCCCTGGAAGTGTCCGATCGGGCGGCCGAACTGCTCGCGGACCCTGGCGTGCCCGGCGGCCGTCTCCAGCGACCAGGCCGCGGTGCCGCAGGCGTCGGCGGCGAGGACGACGGCGGCGAGGTCCTGGACCAGCGACGGGTCGACCGCGAGGACGCGGTCGGCCGGGACCCGTAACCCTCGGGCCCGGACCTCGGCGGTCGCCCGGGTCGGATCGGCACTCTCGTGCGGCCGGACGGCCAGGTCGGCGACGTCCACCACCAGCCAGAGCATGCCGTCGGACGCGGCACCCGCGCCGGGGGCCGTGGCAGCCACGGTGCCCCCGGCGGAAGCCGGAACGGGAGCGGCACCCGCGCCGGAGGTCGAGGCGACCCCGGCACCCGCGCCGGAAGCCAGAACGGGAGGGACACCCGCGTCGGACGCCGAGGCGGCCGTGGTGCCCGCGTCGGAAGCCGAAACGGGAGCGGCACCCGCGTCGGAAGCCGAGGCGACCCCGGCACCCCCGCCGGAAGCCGGAACGGGAGGGACACCCGCGCCGGAAGAAGCCGTGGCGGCCGCGGTGCCCCCGCCCGAGGCGCCCGAGGCCGGATCGGGCGGCGCGCCCGATCCGGGGGCCGGGCCGGCCGCGGTGCCCGTGTCGAGGGGGCGGCCGGGCCCGGCGATCGTCGCCGCCAGCACGAGCACGTCCGCGTCGGCGCCGGACAGCACGGGCGGCGCCGTCCCGTCCAGCACGTATCCGCCGTCCACCGCCAGAGCCGTCAGGGAACCGGCGCCGAACGCGACGGCACCGACGCGCTCCCCGCACCCCAGGGCCCGTACGAGATCGGCGCGCCCCGAAGCCCGTACGAGATCGGCGCGCCCCGGCTCCCGTACGCGATCACCCGATGAACCCGATTCAACCGCAAGCTCCGCCGCCAGCACCGCCGACGCCAGGGCGTTCGCCACGAAGGGTCCGGGCAGCGCCGCCCGCGCGGCCTCCTCCACGACGACGGCGAGGTCGACCAGGTCGCCGCCGCCACCCCCGTACGCCTCGGGCAGGTGCACGGCGAGCAGCCCCTGCGCGGCCAGCGCGTCCCAGAACGGAGGCCTGCCGACGCCCGGCACGTCCAGGAGTTTGCGGACCTCCTCCGGCGGCACGGCGCGGGCGATCCAGCCGCGCACGGCCTCGGCCAGCTCCCCCTGCTCCGGCGTGACCGCGATGCCCATGCATGCCTCCCCAAAGGCCCAAGGTGCGTGGATCCGCGCCAGACTAGAACACGTTCCATTCTGACGATAGGTCAGATACCCATGGATCGGTCAAGAATTCGTTAGTACGCCGAAGCATCGGAATAGTTGCCCGGGCACACCGGGTTCCCCCTGCACGTACCCCACGTGGATCACCCGACCGACGCCCCCGCATCCCATGGATCACCCGGCCGACCGTCCCCCCGCATCCGCACGGAACCCCCCTCGCTCCGCTCCCGAGAGCTCCCCTCGCTATGGCCTGGAGGCCCCCCTCAATGACGCACACGACGACCGGCCGGCCCGCGCCGAGGCCCGGCGGCGCGACCGTGCCGGTGCTCGCCTTCGCGGGCATCGTTGTCGCGGTGATGCAGACCCTGCTCGTCCCGGTCATCAAGGATCTGCCGACGCTGCTGGACACCGCTCCCAGCAACGCCACCTGGGTCCTGACCTCGACCCTGCTCTCGGGCGCCGTGGCCACGCCGATCATGGGCCGCCTCGGCGACCTCTACGGCAAGCGGCGCATGCTGCTCACCAGCCTGGCCGTGATGGTGGCCGGCGCCCTGGTCAGCGCGCTGAGCAGCACCCTGCTGCCGATGATCGTCGGCCGTGCCCTCCAGGGCTTCGCGATGGGCGCGATCCCGCTGGGCATCGGCCTGATGCGCGACATGCTGCCCCGCGAGAAGCTCGGCTCCGCGATGGCCCTGATGAGCTCCTCGATCGGCGTCGGCGGCGGACTCGCGCTGCCCGCCGCGGCCCTCGTCGCCCAGCACGCCGACTGGCACGCGCTCTTCTACGGCGCCGCCGCACTCGGCGTCGTCTCGATCGTCCTCACCCTCCTCGTCGTGCCGGAGTCCCCGATGCGGGCCAAGGGCACCTTCGACGTGCTCGGCGCGATCGGCCTGTCCATCGGACTCGTGCTCTTCCTGCTGCCGATCACCAAGGGCAGCGACTGGGGCTGGACCGCGCCCACCACGCTGGGCCTGTTCGGCGCGTCGGTCGCCGTGCTGCTCCTGTGGGGCGTGATGGAGCTGCGCCTGAAGGCCCCGCTGGTCGATCTGCGCACCACGGCCCGCCCCGCCGTCCTCTTCACCAACCTCGCCTCGATCATGGTCGGCGTCTCCTTCTACGTCGTCTCCCTCGTCCTGCCGCAACTGCTCCAGCTTCCGAAGTCCACCGGCTACGGCCTCGGCCAGTCGATGGTGAGCGCGGGTCTGCTCGTCATGCCGCTCGGCCTGACGATGATGGTCACGGCGCCCGTGTACGCCCGCCTGTCGGCGAAGTACGGCCCGAAGGTCACCCTGATCATCGGCATGGTGATCATCGGCATCGGCTACGGCGCCGGCCTCGGCCTGATGAGCGCCGCCTGGCAGTCCCTGGTCATCGCGGTGATCCTCGGCGCGGGCATCGGCCTCGCCTACTCCTCGCTGCCCGCCCTGATCATCGGTTCCGTCCCGGCCTCGGAGACGGGCGCGGCCAACGGTCTGAACACCCTGATGCGTTCCATCGGCACTTCGGTGTCGAGCGCCGTCGTCGGCATGGTGCTCGCCAACACGGCGCACCACGTCGGCGGGGTCGCCGTCCCGACCATGCGCGGCTTCCACGTGTCCTTCCTGATCGCCACGGGCGCGGTCGCGGTCGGCCTGCTGATGGCGCTGTTCCTGCCGGGCCGCCGCCCGGCCACCAAGCCCTCGCTGGTGGCGAGCAGCGAGGAGGACGCGGCGCTGGAGCGGGCGCACGAGGTGCTCGGCGGATTCCGCGGCCGGGTGCTGGACGCCGAGGGCGGCCCGGTCGCCCGCGCCAAGGTCACCCTGATCGACCGGCGCGGCCGACAGGCGGGCGCCACCCTCTCCGCCGAGGACGGCAGCTACGCGCTCGCCGTGCCGGTCCAGGGCGCGTACGTGCTCGCCGCACGGGCCGCCGGCCACGGCCCGCTCGCCTCGTCGGCCACACACACGGGCGACGACCGGCCGGGGGGGGCGGCGCCCGGGGGCGGGGGGGCCCCCCCACCCCCGGGGGACCCTCGGTGTGGGGGCCCCCCCCGCGGCGGGGACCCCCCCGCGCGCCCCCCCGCCCCCCCCCCCACCCCAAGGGGGGGTGCCGCAAAAAAACGACTCCCCCCCCCCGGGGGGGGGA
>NZ_JBHYXD010000053.1:38109-58284 GCF_042751995.1 Streptomyces sp. NPDC059371
CTGTTGTGTGCGTGTCTCCCCTTGGGTGCGCCCGCCCCTCGCACTCTCCATCTTCCTCACACACACCTGCTCACACCACGGCCGGTCGCCCTCGACCTGTCGCTCCCGGGCGAGAACGCCGGTGTCACGGCCTGACGCGCGGGCTCTCCGCGAGTGATCATCGCCACCCCCGCCGCCCAAGCGTCGGGGGTGTGGTGCACGATGCTGCGCATACCCGTTGTTCGCACCGATGGAGTTCGCACCGATGGAGGAAAACCCCATGTCCTCGGCACCCAAGCCCGAGATCCTCGCCGCCTTCGAGGCCGCGAAGGGGTTCATGCCGCGCGGTGAGGGTCTCGCGCTCCACGAGGCCGCGGTCGAGGCCGGGCGGCTCGGGCTGCCGCTCCTGGAGGTCGGCACCTACTGCGGCCGTTCCACGATCCTGCTCGCGGACGCGGCCCGCGAGGCCGGGGTGACCGCCATCACGGTCGACCACCACCGGGGCAGCGAGGAGCAGCAGCCGGGCTGGGAGTACCACGACCCGTCCACGGTCGACCCGGAGATCGGCCTGATGGACACGCTCCCCACCTTCCGCCGCACCCTGCACCGGGCGGGCCTGGAGGAGCACGTGGTCGCGCTGGTCGGCCGCTCGCCGCAGATCGCCGCGTTCTGGGGCACGCCCCTCGGTCTCGTCTTCATCGACGGCGGCCACACCGACGAGCACGCGAGCGGCGACTACGAGGGCTGGGCGCCGCATGTCGCCGAGGGCGGCCTCCTCGTCATCCACGACGTGTTCCCGGACCCCGTCGACGAGTTCACCGGCCAGGCGCCGTACCGCGTCTACCTCCGGGCCCTGGAATCGGGCGCGTTCACCGAGACCTCGGCGACCGGCTCACTGCGCGTACTGCGGCGAACCGGAGCAGGGATCTGAGCGCACGGTTAGAGTCGCTGACGTGTCGTACGTAGGCCCAGACTTCGAACCGCCCCGACCGCGCCGTTCCCGGCGGGGTCCGCTCACCGTCGCGCTTGCCGCGCTCGTACCCGGCGCACTGGCCGGGTACCTGGTGTGGCAGGCCGTGGGAGACGACTCGGGGGGCGGGTCCGACCGGGCCGTCTCCCCGGCGTCGTCCTCCGCGCCCGGCTCCGATTCCCCTTCCGCGCCGGCGTCCGCCTCCACGACGGACGACGGCAAGCCGAGTACGTCCTCGGCACCCCCCTCGTCCTCCTCGCCCTCCTCCTCGTCCTCGAAGCCCGCCGCGTCCGGCTCCCTCAAGGGCAAGGTCATCGTCATCGACCCGGGGCACAACCCCGACAACTTCCGGCACTCGTCCGAGATCAACCGCAAGGTGAACATCGGAACGAACTGGAAGGAGTGCGACACCACCGGCACGTCGACCAACGCGGGTTACACGGAAGCCCGGTTCACCCTCGACGTCGCGCACCGGATGCGGGCCATCCTCGAAAAGCAGGGCGCCACGGTGAAGTTGACCCAGGACGGCGACCGTTCCTTCGGCCCCTGCGTCGACGAGCGCGCCCGTATCGGCAACGCGGCGCACGCGGACGCGGTCGTCTCCCTGCACGCCGACGGATCGGCGGCCGGCAACCGCGGCTTCCATGTGATCCTTCCGGCGTCCGTGCACGCGGGGGCCGCCGACACCCGCCCGATCGTCTCCGCCTCCCGCGACCTCGGCGAGCACATCGCCGGCCTGTTCGTCCGCGAGACGGGCAGCGCGCCCTCCAACTACGTCGGTGACGGCACCGGACTGGTGGTCCGTAAGGATCTCGGCGGTCTCAATCTGTCAACGGTTCCGAAGGTGTTCATCGAGTGCGGCAACATGCGCGATACGAAGGACGCTGCGCTGCTCACCAGTGGCGCCTGGCGAGAGAAAGCGGCACGGGGGATCTCTGAAGGAATCGTTGGTTTCCTGCACGGGTAGTGATCTACGGTCCCAACCCGGCGGACACCCTGATCGTCCGGGCGATAGTGTCGTCCGTACGATAAAGGGCCACCCCCCGCGCTTCACACCGAGTCCCGACAACGGCACCATGTTCGGCGACACGGCGTACTGCGATGCCTCACCGACGACGAGACGACTGACGAAGGACCTGAAGTGAATATCCGCTCCCTCACTCGAGGCGACGGCGTGGTGATCGGAGCAGCGGTGTTGCTGTTCATCGCGTCGTTCCTGCACCTCTACTCGTATTCCGGGTACAGCATTGACTCGAACGCCTGGGACAACCTGGGCTACGGCCTCGGCGTCTACATGGGCGGGGTCATCGGCGCCGCCCTGATCGTCGTCAACCGCTGCCTGCCCCAGCCGCGCAAGGTCCTCGGGCTCGACCTGGGCGCGGTCGGCGTGGCGTTCACGATTCTCGTCGCGTGGACCCTGTTCTGGTCGCTCGTGGGCGTCGGTGACAACGCCAGCGCCGCCGCGGGTCTCATCCTCGGCTTCCTCGCGGCCCTCGTCCTGGCCGGCGCGGCCGTCGCGACCCCGCTGGTTCCGGCCCTCCAGGCCGCCCTCATGGGCGCCCCGACCCCGATCGCCCCGGCGCCCTACGGCGGTCAGCCGCAGGGTGGTTACGGCTACCCGGGCGCCTCGCAGCCCGGTGGCCAGCCCGGTCAGCCCGGTCAGCAGCCCTACGGCGCCCAGCCCTCGCAGCCCACGCAGCCGTTCGGCGGACAGCCGAGCCAGCCGTCGGCTCCGCAGACACAGTCGCCGGCCCAGGACTTCTCGCCGTTCTGGTTCGCCGTCCCGGTCGCCCGGCCGCTCTTCTCGGAGGACGGCGCCTCGACGCCGATCGCCGAACTGGCTCCGGGCACCTGGTACCTGGCCGTCGAGCAGCGTGGCGCGACCCTGGTGGCGCAGACGCAGGACGGTCGTCGTGGTGTGCTTCAGGACACCTCGGGGATCCAGCGCGGCTGATCCGCTCCTCGCTCTCGCGACGGCCCCTCGCCCTTTCCGGCGGGGGGCCGTTGTCGTACAGTCGCAGCACGCCAGGAACTGACGAATCGTCAGAACTCTGCTTCTGGAGGTGCCATGCGGCTCGGTCTCGCGCTCGGCTACTGGGGGCGCGGTCCCTCGGCGGACCATGTGCCGCTCGCCCAGGAGGCGGAGCGGCTCGGCTATCACTCGGTGTGGACCGCGGAGTCCTGGGGCTCGGACGCGTTCACCCCGCTCACCTGGATCGCCGCGCGGACCACGCGCATCCGGCTCGGCACGGCCGTCGCGCAGATGGCCGCCCGCTCCCCCACCACGACCGCGATGCACGCGCTCACGCTCGACCATCTCTCCGGCGGGCGCATGATGCTCGGCCTCGGCCTGTCGGGACCCCAGGTCGTCGAGGGCTGGTACGGACGGCCGTTCCCGAAGTCGCCGCTGACCGCGACCCGGGAGTACGTCGACGTCGTACGCCAGGTCCTGCGGCGCGAGGGACCGGTCGAGCTGGACGGCCGCTTCCACTCCCACCCGTACCGGGGTGCCGACGGCACGGGGCTCGGCAAGGCGCTGAAGCCGATCACGCATCCGCTGCGGGCCGAACTGCCGCTCCTGCTCGGCGCCGAGGGGCCGAAGAACATCGCGCAGACGACCCGGATCGCCGACGGCTGGCTGCCGCTGTACTGGTCGCCGACACGTCCTCAGGCGTACGAGGCCTCGCTCACCGACCTGCCCGAGGGCTTCCTCGTCGCGCCGATGGCCCGTGCGCACGTCTGTGACGACGTCGCCGAAGGGCTGCTGCCGGTCAAGGCGATGCTCGGCTTCTACATCGGCGGGATGGGGCACGCGGCCCGCAACTTCCACGCCGATCTGATGGCCCGGATGGGCTTCGGGGAAGAGGCCCGCAGGATCCAGCGGCTGTTCCTGGAAGGACGCCGGGAAGAGGCCGTACTGGCCGTCCCCGACGCCTTCGCGGACGAGATCTCCCTCGTCGGACCGCGTGAACGCATCGCCGAGCGCCTGGAGTCGTGGCGCAAGGGCCCGGTCACCGACCTGCTGGTGCTGTCCCCGGACCCCCGCACCCTGCGCGTGCTGGCCGAGCTGAACTCCTAGGGAGGGCAGGGCTGTTCCCGCCCGCCCCGGCCCGTTCCCACTCGCCCAGCGTGGGCGGACACGGCTCTCCCCGGCAGCGTCACCCGGGTCCGGCGGCCGGGCCACCCGGCTGGAGCCGTTCGGGTTTCATCCGGGAACGACGGGCAATCCGCTCGGCATGTCCCCTAGATATCGCAACGGTTCGAATCAGGCGGGGACGGTCATCGCGATCATCGCGGACGTCATGGCCGTCATCCTCGGTCTCTGGATCCTGATGTATCTGCTCGACGCCAATCGTGGCAACGATCTCGTGCAGTTCATCCACAACACCGCGGCCTGGCTTGCCGGCTGGTCGCGCGACCTGTTCACCTTCGACAAGGAGTGGGCGCGTGTCGTCGCGGGCTACGGTCTCGCCGCCGTCGTCTATCTGTTCATCGGCCACGCGGTGGCCAACCGCATCCACCGCCACTGACCGGCACCGAAACGGCCGGGAGCACCCGAAAGGTCCGAAGAGTCCAACGCATTCGAAGAGCTCGTCGAGCTCGAAGTATCCGGAGCGTCCGGACGGTCCGCGAAGCGGGGACCGTCCGGACCTTCAGCGGGTCGGCGTGCAGCAGTCGGGGTCCAGGCCGGTCGGCAGACGCTCGCCGCCGAACACCGCGCAGGTGGGCTCGTCTCCGCCCAGCGCGGCGACCGCGAGGAGCAGGGAACCCGCCGTCCAGCTGGTGAGCTCCTCGGGCCAGACGGCCCGGTCCTCGAAGACATAGCCCGTCCAGTACAGACCGGACCGCGGATCGCGCAGGTGCTGGATGGACTGGAGGATCTCCAGGGCACGATCCGACTCACCCATCACCCAGAGCGCCAGGGCGAGTTCGGCCGATTCACCGCCGGTCACCCACGGGTTGGGAACCACGCAGCGCACCCCGAGACCGGGCACCACGAAGCGGTCCCAGCCCTCCTCTATGCGGGACTTGGCCTCGGCGCCCGTCAACGCGCCCCCGAGCACCGGGTAGTACCAGTCCATGGAGTAGCGGTCCTTGTCGAGGAACCGCTCCGGGTGCAGCCGGATGGCGTGCCGCAGCGCGCCGACGGCCAGCTCCCAGTCGGGCTGCGGCTCTTCGCGCTGCTCGGCGACGGCGAGGGCGCAGCGCAGCGCGTGGTGGACCGACGAACTCCCGGTCAGCAGAGCGTCGTCGACCGGTGTTCCGTCGTCCTCGCGCTTCCAGCCGATCTGTCCGCCGGGCTGCTGGAGCCGCAGCACGAACTCCACGGCCGCGTAGACGGCGGGCCACATGCGGTCCAGGAAGACGTCGTCGCCGGTCGCCAGGTAGTGGTGCCACACGCCCACCGCGATGTACGCGCAGAAGTTGGTCTCGCGGCCGCGGTCGGTGACGGCCTCGAAGTCCCCGTCGGCGTAGGCCGCGTACCAGGACCCGTCCTCGTTCTGGTGCCGTGCCAGCCACTCGTAGGCCCGCTCGGCGGCCTCGT
The DNA here is from genome assembly GCF_042751995.1 of Streptomyces sp. NPDC059371. Classification (NCBI taxonomy): domain Bacteria; kingdom Bacillati; phylum Actinomycetota; class Actinomycetes; order Kitasatosporales; family Streptomycetaceae; genus Streptomyces; species Streptomyces sp. NPDC059371. The sequence goes on from NZ_JBHYXD010000053.1 coordinate 43,605, forward strand.
GCTCGCCGGCCGCGTCGAGTGCCATGGCGGCCTCGGTGTGGTCCCACGGGTCGAGGTGGTGGCCGCGGAACCACGGGATGGCTCCGTCGGGGCGCTGCACCGCGAGGATCCCGCGCACCGTGGCGGCGGCCTCCTCCGCGGTGAGGACCCCGGGCAGGACGAGGTGTTCTGTCCGCCGGGGAGTGGTCACGTGGCGTCCGCCTCGGAAGCGGCCTGCGCGGAGTCCGACGTGCCGGCGAGCGCCGGCAGGTGCGGCTTGGTCGCGTACGCCACGAAGCTCTTGCCGATCAGCGGGTTCAGCGCCTGCTCGACGACCCGGGTGGCCAGCGGCTTCTTCATGATGTCCCAGACCAGCAGCTTGTGGTACGCCCGCACGGGCAGCGCCTTGTCGTTGTCGACGCCGAACGCGCACTTCAGCCACCAGTACGGCGAGTGCAGCGCGTGCGCGTGGTGCGAGCCGTAGGGCCGCAGGCCGGCCTCGCGGATCTTCCCGAGCAGTTCGTCCGCCTTGTAGATGCGGATGTGGCCGCCCTCGACCTCGTGGTAGGCGTCGGACAGTGTCCAGCAGACCTTCTCCGGGCCGTAGCGCGGCACGGTGATGGCGATGCGTCCGCCCGGCCTGAGCACGCGGACCATCTCGGCGAGGACACCCTTGTCGTCGGGGATGTGCTCCATGACCTCGGAGATGATCACGACGTCGAAGGACTCGTCGGGGAAGGGCAGCGCGAGCGCGTCGCCCTCCATGGCCGTCGCGGTGGCCCCGGCGGGCGCCTCCCCGGCCTCCTTCATCGCCGCGAACCACTTCGCGACCTCGCGGATCTCCTCGCCGTTCTGATCCAGCGCCACGACCTGCGCGCCGCGCCGGTAGCACTCGAACGCGTGCCGGCCGGCACCGCATCCGAGGTCCAGGACGCGGTCGCCGGGGGCGAGCGGGAACCGGGAGAAGTCGACGGTCAGCACGTGGCCCTGCTTTCGCGGTTGGCTGCAACTAGTTCTACGGCGGCGGGAGTGGCTTCCGCGGCCTCGGCGCGGTCGGGTCCCGGGGTCGCCGGGGAGCCGCCGCGCCCGTCGGTGCCCGCGGCGACGGCCGCGCGCGAGCGGAGCCGGGACGCGGGGAGTGCCATTGCCGCACGGTAGTGGGCCACCGTGCCCTCGGCCGCCTTGGCCCAGGTGAAGCGCGCGAGGACGCGCTCGCGCCCGGCGGCGCCGAGCCGTGCCCGCAGCGCGGGGTCGCCGAGAAGCCGGCCGAGGGCCGCGGCCAGCGCTCCCGGGTCGCCCGGCGGGACCGCGAGGCAGGTCTCGCCGTCGGGGCCCGCGACCTCCGGGATCGCTCCGCCGGTGGTGGCCACCAGCGGTGTCCCGGTGGCCATCGCCTCGGCCGCGGGCAGCGAGAAGCCCTCGTACAGGGAGGGCACGCAGGCGACCTCGGCCGAGCGGACGAGGTCGACGAGTTCGGCGTCGGAGATGCCCTTGACGAACTCGACGGCGCCGTCGAGGCCGTACCGCTCGATGGCCTGGGCGACCGGGCCGTCCTCGGCGCGCCTGCCGACGACGACGAGGTGCGCGCCCGGGTGCTCGGTCCGCAGCTTCGCGAGCGCCTCGACGAGGAACACCAGGCCCTTGAGGGGCACGTCGGCGCTGGACGTGGTGACGATGCGGCCCGGCACCTGAGGCACGGACGGGTCCGGCGAGAAGAGATCGGTGTCCGCGCCGATGTGGACGACGTGGATGCGGTCCTGCTCGACCCTCAGGTGGTCGACGATCTCCTGGCGGGAGGTTCCGGAGACGGTGAGCACGGAGGGCAGGCGGCGCGCGACGCGCTTCTGCATGCGGGTGAAGGCGTACCAGCGGCGGACGGAGGCACGGCGCTTCCAGCCCTCGGCGGCGTCCAGTTCGAGCTGCCGGTCGACGGTGATGGGGTGGTGGATGGTGGTGACCAGCGGGGCGCCGACGTCCCCGAGGAGGCCGTAGCCGAGGGTCTGGTTGTCGTGGACGACGTCGAACTCGCCGCGCCGGGCCCGCAGATGGCGGCGGGCGCGCAGCGAGAAGGTCAGCGGCTCGGGGAAGCCGCCGGTCCACATCGTGCCGACCTCGAGGGCGTCGATCCAGTCGCGGTACTCGTCGCGCCCGGGGGTGCGGAAGGGGTCGGGCTGGCGGTACAGGTCCAGGCTGGGCAGCTCGGTGAGGCTCAGACCGGGCAGGCCCTCGTCGAGCACGGGGTAGGGCTGGGAGCCGATGACCTCGACACGGTGACCGAGGCGGGCGAGTTCGCGGGAGAGATGCCGTACATAGACACCCTGGCCGCCGCAGAACGGGTTTCCCTTGTACGTGAGGAGCGCGATGCTCAGGGGTCGGCCCCCGTCGGCTGCCGCGCCCTTCCCGGGGTCCGCCTCCATGGCCTCAGCGGTCACTTCCGGTCCCCTTCTCCCTGCACTTTCCCGCGAGATTACGCCGGGACGCTAATCTAGAACAAGTTTCAGACTTGATCGTTCACGGAGCACTGAATCTACCGGCAGGTAGCGCCGCTGTGAGCGGTGGATCAGGTGATTCACGCCACGACCGGGCGGCTGGATCGCCTGGTTCACCCGGTGGTGTCACGCCCTGCCGGGCCGGCTCGTCGCTCCCCCTCGCTGATGTCACGGAACGGACCCATGCCTGCGGAAGCCAAGGCGGACTCGAACAACGCGCGACCGGCGCCGAGGGCCGGCACGCCCGCCGCGTCCTCCGGCGGCGCGCACGGCCGGCCGCACTCCATCGCGCATCCCGCCTCTCCGCCGCTCACCGAGCGGCAGGAGGCGCGCCGCCGCCGGATCCTGCACGCGAGCGCGCAGCTCGCCAGCCGGGGCGGCTTCGACGCCGTGCAGATGCGCGAGGTCGCGGAGTCGTCGCAGGTCGCTCTCGGCACCCTGTACCGCTATTTCCCCTCGAAGGTGCATCTGCTGGTCGCCACGATGCAGGACCAGCTCGAGCACATGCATGGCACGCTGCGCAAGAAGCCGCCGGCCGGGGACACGGCCGCCGAGCGGGTGGCGGAGACCCTGATGCGGGCGTTCCGCGCCCTCCAGCGGGAGCCGCACCTGGCCGACGCGATGGTCCGCGCGCTCACCTTCGCGGACCGCAGTGTCAGCCCCGAGGTCGACCAGGTCTCGCGGCAGACCACGGTGATCATCCTGGACGCGATGGGCCTCGACGACCCGACGCCGGACCAGCTCTCCGCCGTCAGGGTCATCGAGCACACCTGGCATTCGGCCCTGATCACCTGGCTCTCGGGCCGTGCCTCGATCGCTCAGGTCAAGATAGACATCGAGACGGTCTGCCGCCTGATCGACCTGACCGGCCCGGACGACCGGTAACGCCGGTATCGCCGGTACGAGCGAAAGCACCCGCACGCGCGGGAGCGCGGGTGCGAACGGGAACGCCGGTACCGACGTGTGCGCCGGTACGACCGGGAGCGCCACTCCTGATCCGCCCACCCCGGGCCGCTCCTGCCCGGCGACCTATTCCTCCGGCGGGAACACCGGCTCGCCGCCGGCCAGGAGCGAGATCATGACGGCCTCCACCGGGCAGCCCTCGGCCGCTTCGAGGATCCTCTCGTTGGCGTCGGTCTCCGGCTCGACGGGGTGGGACTGCATGGCTGCGTCGAGGCGGAAGGCGTCCGGGGCGAGGTGGACACACTGGGCCGAGCCGATGCAGACGGAGCGGTCGACCTCGACCTGCCAGCGGTCGCCCATCCTCAGGCCTCCCAGCCGGCCGGCAGGTGGATCATCTTGTGCTCCAGGAACTCCCCGTACCCCTCGGGCCCGAACTCCCGCCCCAGACCCGAATTCTTGTAGCCGCCGAAGGGGCCCAGCATGTCGAGGCTGAAGGTGTTCACGGAGTAGGTCCCGGTACGGACTTGGCGGGCGATGTCGATGCCGTGGGCGACGTCCGCCGTCCAGACGCTGCCGCTCAGCCCGTAGTCGGAGTCGTTGGCGATCTTCACGGCCTCGGCCTCGTCGCCGTAGGGGAGCAGACAGATCACCGGGCCGAAGATCTCCTCCCGGGCGATGCGCATGGTGTTGTCGACGTCCCCGAACAGGGTGGGCTCGACGTACCAGCCGCGGTCGAGTCCCTGCGGACGGCCGCCGCCGGCCAGGATCTTGGCGCCCTCCTCCTGGCCGATGCGGATGTAGTCGAGGTTGCGCCGCCGCTGCCGCTCGGCGACGAGCGGGCCGACCTGGGTGGCCGGGTCGAGCGGGTCGCCGACGACCAGCGCGTTGGCCGCCGTGGCGAAGGCGTCCGCGAACTCGTCGTAGCGCGAGCGGGGCACGAGGATGCGGGTCTGGGCGACGCAGGCCTGGCCGTTGTTCATCCAGGCCGCCGAGGCGATCCCGGGGACCGCGGTGGCGAGGTCCGCGTCGGGCAGCACCACGGCCGCCGACTTGCCGCCCAACTCCAGGGTCACGCGGGTGAGATGACGGGAGGCGACCTCCATCACCCGTTTGCCGGCGGCGACCGAGCCGGTGAAGGAGACCTTGTCGACACCGGGGTGTCCGACCAGGTACTCGCTGACCTCACGGTCGGCCGGGAGGATCGACAGCACCCCTTCGGGCAGCCCGGCCTCCTTCGCGATCTCCCCCAGCAGATAGGCGTCCAGGGGCGATTCGGGCGACGGCTTCAGTACGACGGTGCAGCCGGTCAGCAGCGCGGGCGCGAGCTTGGCCGCCGCGACGAACTGCGGGACGTTCCACGGCACCACGGCCGCCACCACGCCCACCGGCTCGCGGCGGACGAGGAGCTTGCCGAGCACTCCGTCGCGCGACTCCTCGTAGGTGTAGCCGCGCGCGACCGTGATCGCCGCGTCCCACACCATCATCGCGCCGAGGGCCTGCGCGAGGACGCTCCAGGAGTACGGGGAGCCGTTCTCCGAGGAGATGACGCGGGCGATCTCCTCATGGCGTACGGCGATGGCGTCCTTGATCCGGGTCACGACGGCGATCCGCTCGTCGAGGCTCGTCCGCGGCCAGGGCCCCTCGTCGAACGCCCGGCGCGCGGCGGCGACGGCACGGTCGACGTCCGCCGTCGAGGCGTGCGGCACCCGGCCGATGACCTCCTCGGTGTGCGGCGAGATCACCTCAATGACGTCCTTGCCGAGCGGGTCGGTCAACTCCCCGCCGATGAACAGTTGTCCGTGTTCCACGAGCTCGGTCATGGCCGACTGCCTCCCAAGGACGCTCTCTGCCACAGATTCTGACGCTTCATCAGATACGAGAACTGATACCAGTTCTCGTCGGATGAGTCCACGGCGCGGACACGGGCGGCGGGCTGCCGAACACGCCGACACAACAGTCGACTTGGGCTCCCATTGGAACTCGTTCTAGTTATAGTGGCGGGAATCGGCGATGGGTGGGAACGCATGACGCACGTGACCGATCACGGCGGGGGCGTACGGTCGATCAAGGTCCCCATCCCGGACAACCCGCTCGGCCACACGCTGGTGTATCTGGTCGACACCGACGCGGGTCCCGTGCTCGTCGACACCGGCTGGGACGACCCGGCCTCCTGGGACACCCTCACCGAGGGGATCACCGGCTGCGGAACCTCGGTCACGGAGATCCACGGCGTGGTCATCACCCACCACCACCCCGACCACCACGGCCTGTCGGGCCGGGTCCGGGAGACGTCCGGCGCCTGGATCGCGATGCACGCCGCCGACGCGGCGATCGTCCGGCGCACCCGCGAGACCCGGCCCGAGGGCTGGTTCGCCTACATGGCCGCCAAGCTGACCGCCTCCGGCGCCCCGGCGGACCATGTCGCCCCGCTCCGCGAGGCACCCCGCGCGCTCCGCCGCCCCAGCACCCTGCCCGGCTTCTCCCCCGCGCTGCCCGACCGCGAGATCGTCCCCGGCGAACTCCTGCCCCTGCCCGGCCGCCGGCTGCGCGCCGTCTGGACCCCCGGCCACACTCCCGGCCACGTGTGCCTCCACCTGGAGGAGACCCACCCGGACGGACTGGCCGGCAACGGACGCCTGTTCTCCGGCGACCACCTGCTGCCGAGGATCACCCCGCACATCGGCCTCTACGAGGACCCGGACACCCACGGGCGCCCTCCCTACGCCAACGGCGTCGAGGGCCTCGCGGAGATCGCCGATCCGCTCGGCGACTACCTCGACTCCCTGGAGCGCGTCGGCCGCCTCGGCCCGGCCGAGGTGCTCCCGGCCCACCAGCACGTGTTCACCGACGCCCCCTCCCGGGTCGCCGAGCTGCTCGCGCACCACGAGGAGCGGCTCACCGGCCTGCTCGCCCTGCTCTCCGTGCCGCTCACACCCTGGCAGCTCGCCGAGCGCATGGAGTGGAACCGCCCCTGGGCCGACATCCCCTACGGATCACGGAACATCGCGGTCTCCGAGGCCGAGGCCCACATCCGCCGCCTGGTGAAACTGGGACGGGCGGAGGCGGTACCGGGCAGCGACCCGGTGACGTACGCGGCGGTGTGACACCACCGGACGACACCCGCGCGCCGGGCCGAGCCCCGTACCCCACCGGCCTGGCACCACACCCGTCACCCGGCCTGGCGACACCCGCTCCCGCCACCCCTCAGCCCAACAGCTCCCGTATCAACCCATCCGCCTGGCCGAGGAGTTCGACCTCCCCCGTGCTCATCGTCGGGTTGGCCGCACGGCGCCGGCCCGCCTCCACGAGCCCCGCCTCGGTCACCTGGTCCTCGTTCCCGTCGAGCAGCGCCTCCAGCGTCTCGGCGGCCACGTCCCCGATCGCCTCGCCGCCGACGGCGACCTGAGCGAGGATCACGGCGGACATCGCCCAGTCGAGACCGGGCGGCCCCTCCTCGGCGTTGGACCAGTCGATGACCTTCGGCCCGTCCGGGGTGAGCATCACGTTGTCGGGGTGCAGGTCCAGATGAAGGACACGCACACCGGGGTCGTCGGAGAGCCGGGCGGGCACGGCGTGCAGCTTGCGCAGCAGCCTGGCCAGGGTCAGGCCCGCCTCCTGGGCGGAGAGCAGACCCTGCCCGAAGGCCTCCAGCATCGTCGGCCCCGACAGCCGCTCCATCACCAGGTCCCCACGGGTCGCGGCCCGCACACCCGGCACGGGATAGCCGTGCGAGCGCACGTGCTGCATCACCGCCGCCTCGGCCGTCGCGTCGCCCCAGCCCGCGCGGTCCCGCCGCAGCACCCACGCCTCGTCGATCTCGTAGACGTCCGCCGAACGCCCCGAGCCGAGCAGTCTCCCCGTTCGCATGGGCCCGAACCTAGCGGATGTCGCCCAGGTCACCCCCGGCCAGTGCCGCACGCGACAGTCGGCGGCTTCCGGCCGGCCGGTAGAGTGTGCGCGTCGTCATCACACACCCGTACGAGGAGAAGCCGGTGCAAATCCGGCGCTGACCCGCAACCGTGAGCCACTTCGGTGGTGAGCCGGATCGCCTCGCCCGGGACGTGACCGGCTCGTGCCCTCGGCAGCCCGCCGACGGCCGGCACCGTCGAGGGATACGGAGCCGGAGCCGCCCGGATACCCCCGTGTGCCCGGTGCTGCCCGGCTCCCCGCAGGGAGAGTCATGTCTGTTCGCCGCACCGCAGCGGTACTGGCCGCCACCGCCGTCCTCGGGGCGGTGATCGCCCCGGCCGCCTCCGCCGCCGACTCGTCCCCGTCTCCGTCGCCCTCGGTGGCACTCCCCTCGGGCCTGTTCGGCTCCGCCGACCCGACCTACGACGGCGTCTGGCGCCAGTCGCTCGCGCTGCTCGCCCAGCACACCGTCGGTGTGCGGCCCGCCGCCAAGGCCGTGTACTGGCTGACCGGTCAGCAGTGCGCGAACGGCGCGTACGCCGCCTACCGCGCCGACGTGACCGCCGCGTGCGACGCGAAGACCCAGGTCGACACCAACAGCACCGCCGCCGCCGTCCAGGCGCTCGGCGCCCTCGGCGGGCACGACGACGCCACCGGCAGGGCCGTGACCTGGCTGAAGTCCGTACAGAACAAGGACGGCGGCTGGGGCTACATGGCCGGCGGACCCAGCGACACCAACTCGACGTCCGTCGTGATCGGCGCGCTCAAGGCGGTCGGCAAGAAGCCCGCGAGCGTCACCAAGGACGGCAAGTCCCCCTACGACACCCTGGTGAAGCTGTCGAAGGTCTGCGGCGGCGAGGGCGGCGGCGCCTTCGCTTACCAGCCCGACAAGACGGGCAAGCTGGTGGCGAACGCGGACGCGACCGCGGCGGGCGTGGTCGCGAGCCTGGGCCAGGGCTTCGTGGCGGAGGCCGGCCTCGAGCCGTACGACCTCACCCAGTGCGTCATCGCCGAAACCCCCAACCGGACGGACGCGGGATCGAACGGCGCCGACTACCTGGCCAGGTCGCTGGCGAAGACCCCGTACCTGAAGTCCGCGCTCCCGGGCGCCAAGGACCAGCCCGACTACGGCAACACGGCGGACGCGGTCGTGGCCCTGTCGGCCGACGGCGCGACGAAGCTCGCGAAGGAGCCGCTCGCCTGGCTGGAGAAGAACTCCGCGGACTGGGCGGCCAAGTCCGGCCCGGCCGCGTACGCGCAGCTCATCTTCGCCGCGCACGCCACCGGCACCGACCCGCGCGACTTCGGCGGCAAGGACCTCGTCGCCCAGCTCAACGCCACGGGCCCCGCCCCGGCGGCGGCCGCCGGCGCCTCGGCGAGCCCGAGCGAGAAGAAGAACGACGAGAAGAAGGACGACGGCAACGGGCTCGGCGTCTGGTGGATCATCGGCGTCGGCCTGGTCGCGGGCATCGGCATCGGCTTCCTGATCAGCGGCCGCAACAAGAAGCGTCAGCTGTGACCGGCCGTCGGACCGCCGCGCCCGCTCTGGCCCTGGCGCTGACCCTCCTGCTCCTCGTCCTCGGTGGCGCGGGGCAGGCCCAGGCTGTCGGCTACCGCTACTGGTCCTTCTGGGACCTGACCGGCGGAAAGTGGACGTACGCCACCCAGGGCCCGTCGACCGCGCGGCCGTCCGACGGCGACGTCCAGGGCTTCCGCTTCGCGGTGAGCGAGGACTCCCAGCACGCCGTGCAGCCGCGCGGGGAACGGGAGTTCGCCGCGATATGCGCCAAGACGCCCGCCCTGCACGGCAAGAAGCGGGTGGCCCTGGTCATCGACCCGGGCACGGCCGCCGACGCGCCGTCCGGCGAACGTCCGCCGTCCGCGCGCTCCGCCTGCGCCCAGGTGGCCCCCGACGCGAGCACGGCTGAAGCCCTGGCCGAGGTCGCCGCCCCCCTGCGCTACGACACCAACGCCCTCCTCTGCGCCATCACCGGCTACCCGCGTACGGGCTGCGGCGAGCCCGTCGCGGCCGGCGGACCGACCGCGTCCGCCCGCCCGGGAGCCTCCGCGCCGGCCCACCAGGGCCCCTCGGTGGGCCTGTTGGCGGGAGCGGCGGCGGTGGCCGTGCTGGGCGCGGCGGCCGTCTGGCAGGCCCGTCGGCGCAAGGGCTAGGCACAGCTCATGACGAAGGCCGACCGCCCCACCACCCCGAAGCGGTGGGGCTCCCGCCTGCCCGAACGACACCGGGAACCCGGCGTGCCGGACCCCCGCCGCCTCGACCCGGACACGCCCGAGTCGACGACACCGCAGACCCCGAGCCCGACGGGACCACCACCGCCCGCGAGCCCGGCGGAATCGCGCCCGAGCGACAGTCATGCCGGATCGCCGCCGCCCGCCAGCCCGACGGAGTCATCGCCGAGCGACAACCGCACGGGACCGTCGCCGATCGACAACCGCACGGGACCGTCGCCGTGCGACAGCCATGCCGGATCGCCGCCACCCGCCGACCCGGCGGGATCACCACCGCCCGGCGGCCCGGCTGAGCCGAGGCCGGACTCCCGTCCCCGCCCCCGCCCTGTCCTTCGTCCCCGCAGCGATACGGGCAGTACGAGCCGTGCTGCCCGCCCCCGTCCTCGCCATCGCCCTCGCACCCTCGCCCCCGCGGCGACGCGTGCCGACGCCCTGCATCCCGGGGCCTGGTGGGTCTGGGCCCTGGGCCTCGGCACGGCCGCCTCGCGCACCACCAACCCGCTCCTGCTGGCGCTGCTGATGGCGGTGGCGGGCTTCGTGGTGGCCACCCACCGCACCGACGCCCCCTGGGCCCGTTCCTACACCGCGTTCGTGAAGCTGGCGGCGGCCGTCCTCGTCATCAGGCTGGCCTTCGCCGTCTTCCTCGGTTCCCCGATCCCCGGCACGCACGTGATCGTCACGCTCCCCGAGATCCCCCTCCCGCACTGGGCACAGGGAGTACGCATCGGCGGCCGGGTCACCGCCGAGGGCCTGCTCTTCGCGCTCTACGACGGCCTGAAACTGGCCGCCCTCCTCGTCTGCGTCGGCGCGGCCAACGCCCTGGCGAACCCGGCAAGGCTGCTCAAGTCGCTGCCGGGAGCGCTGTACGAGGCGGGCGTCGCGGTCGTCGTCGCGCTGACCTTCGCGCCGCACCTGATCGCCGACGTCCAGCGACTGCGCGCCGCGCGCCGGCTCCGCGGCCGACCCGACCGGGGGCTGCGCGGCCTGCTGCACGTCGGACTCCCCGTCCTGGAAGGCGCGTTGGAGCGTTCGGTCGCGCTGGCCGCGGCGATGGACGCACGCGGGTACGGGCGTACGGCACAGGTCCCGGCCGCCGTGTGCCGGACCACCGGAGCCCTCACCCTGGGCGGCCTGCTCGGCGTCTGCGCCGGCACGTACGGACTGCTGACCGCGGCGGGCGACAGCTACGGCCTTCCGGTCCTGCTGGCCGGGCTCGGCGCCGCGCTCGGCGGCCTGTGGCTGGGCGGCCGACGCTCACCGCGGACGCGGTACCGGCCGGACGTCTGGGGCGTCCGGGCCTGGCTGGTCGCCGGGTCGGGCGTGGCGGTCGCGGCCCTGATGATCGTCGCCGCCTCCCAGGACCCGGCCGCGCTGCGCCCCGGCGTCATCCCCCTGATCGCCCCCGACCTCCCGCTCCGGCCGGCGGCGGCGATCCTGCTCGGCCTGCTCCCCGCTTTCGCGGCCCCGGCCCCCCGGCGAACCCCTGCACCTGCGCCCGCACCCGCACCTGCCCCTGAGGAGTCATCGTGATCCGCTTCGAGGATGTCTCCGTGACGTACGCCGGAGCCGCCGAACCCTCCGTCCGGGGCGTGGACTTCGAGGTGCCCGAGGGCGAACTGGTGCTGCTGGTCGGCCCGTCCGGGGTCGGCAAGTCGACGGTGCTGGGCGCGGTGAGCGGACTGGTCCCGCACTTCACGGGCGGAACGCTGCGCGGCCGGGTCACCGTCGCGGGGCGGGACACCCGTACCCACAAGCCGCGCGAACTCGCGGACGTGGTCGGCACGGTGGGCCAGGACCCGCTCTCCCACTTCGTGACGGACACGGTGGAGGACGAACTCGCCTACGGCATGGAGTCGCTGGGCCTCGCGCCGGCCGTGATGCGCCGCCGGGTCGAGGAGACCCTCGACCTGCTCTCGCTGGCCGACCTCCGCGACCGCCCGATCGCCACCCTGTCCGGCGGCCAGCAGCAGCGGGTCGCGATCGGTTCGGTGCTCACCCCGCACCCGCGGGTCCTGGTCCTCGACGAGCCCACCTCGGCCCTGGACCCCGGCGCCGCCGAGGAGGTCCTCGCCGTCCTGCAGCGCCTGGTCCACGACCTCGGCACCACGGTCCTGATGGCCGAGCACCGTCTGGAACGTGTCGTCCAGTACGCCGACCGGCTCGCCCTCCTGCCCGCGCCGGGAGCACCGCTGACGCTCGGCACCCCGGCCGAGATCATGGCCGTCTCCCCGGTGTGCCCGCCGGTGGTGGAGCTCGGCCGCCTGGCCGGCTGGTCCCCGCTCCCCCTGACCGTGCGCGACGCGCGACGCCGGGCGGGAGCCCTGCGCGAGCGCCTCACCACCACACCCCCGGCCCCGGCCGACCCCGCCGTCCGCCTCCCCCTCCCTCTCCCTCTCCCACCGGATCAGACACGCCCAGCCGCCCCCCTCTTCTCCCGTCTCCTCCGCGGTCGCGGCCATGGCCCCTCGGCCGCCCCGCCGCTGCCGCCGTCGGAGGTGGCCGTCGTCGAGTCGCTGGCGGTCCGGCGCGGGCGCGTCGAGGCGCTGCGGCGGGTCGATCTGACGGCGGGACCGGGCGAGACCATCGCGCTGATGGGCCGCAACGGCGCCGGGAAGTCGACGCTGCTCGGAGCGCTGGTCGGGCTCGTCGAGCCGGCCGCCGGATCCGTCCGCGTCGGCGGGGCGGCACCGTTTCACCTGGCGCCGCGTGACCTCGTACGCCGTGTGGGACTCGTACCGCAGGAGCCACGGGATCTGCTGTACGCGGACACGGTGGGCGCCGAGTGCGCGGCGGCCGACGAGGACGCCGGGGCCGCCGCCGGAACCTGCCGGGCGTTGGTGTCCGGGCTGCTGCCGGACATCGCGGACGACACGCATCCCCGCGATCTGTCGGAGGGACAGCGGCTGGCGCTGGCGCTGGCCGTCGTCCTCACGGCCCGCCCCCCGCTGCTGCTCCTCGACGAGCCGACCCGCGGCCTCGACTACGCGGCCAAGGCCCGGCTGGTCTCCGTGCTGCGCGGACTGGCCGCCGAGGGGCACGCCATCGTGCTGGCCACGCACGACGTGGAACTCGCCGCCGAGCTCGCCGACCGTGTGGTGATCCTCGCGGACGGTGAGGTCGTCGCCGACGGTCCCACCGCCGAGGTGGTCGTCGCGTCCCCGTCCTTCGCCCCGCAGGTCGCCAAGATCCTGGCCCCCGAGCCATGGCTCACCGTCGCCCAGGTCCGAAGGGCCCTCGCATGACCACCGCCGACGCGTCCGCCACCCGCCCCCAGCCCCAGGCCAGGGCCGTCCGCCTCGGCCCGCGTTCCGTCGCCGCCCTGGTCCTGGTCAGCGCGACCGGAGCGGCCGGATTCGCCTGGCCGCTCTTCGCGGGTCCCGGTTCGCAGGTCAGCGCGCATGCCCAGGACGCGCCCTGGCTGTTCGCGGGGCTCCTCGTCCTGCTGGTCGCGGTGGTCGCGGCGACGATCTCCGAGTCGGGTCTCGGCCCGAAGGCGGTCGCCATGCTCGGTGTGCTGGCCGCGACCGGCGCCGCGCTGCGCCCGATCGGGGCCGGGACGGCCGGCATCGAGCCGATGTTCTTCCTGATGGTGCTGAGCGGCCGGGTGCTCGGGCCGGGTTTCGGCTACGTCCTCGGGTCCGTGACCATGTTCGCGTCGGCGCTGCTGACCGGCGGGGTGGGGCCCTGGATGCCGTTCCAGATGCTGGCCATGGGCTGGTTCACGATGGGGGCCGGGCTCCTGCCGGGCCCGGACCGGCTGCGCGGCCGCGCGGAGCTCCTGATGCTCGCCGGGTACGGCTTCGTAGCCGCCTTCGCGTACGGCACCGTCATGAACCTGGCCGGCTGGCCCTTCATGGACGCGCTGGCCTCGAACATCGCCTTCGACCCGCACGCCGCCGTACCCGCCAACCTCGCCCGCTTCGTCGCGTACTGCCTGGCCACCTCCCTCGGCTGGGACCTGGGGCGGGCGGTCGTCACCGTCGTCCTGACCCTGACGATCGGCACGACCCTCCTCAAGGCACTGCGCCGGGCCACGCGCCGGGCGGCTTTCGAGAGCCCGGTCACGTTCGACGCCCAGTGATCCGGGACCCACGTCACATCGTCCGTCAGCACCGCGTGGCCTCCCCCGCACCGTCCGTCAGGGGCGGGGTGAACCGGCCCACAGGGCGCAGGTCACATACGAGGCACCGTAGTAGACCAAAGCGCATGGCATGCCCCCGCCAATACACCCCCTGACCTGCGCTTTGAGAGCCACGCCACACACCACGCGTTCACCCCGAATGCGACCACAACTAGTAAAAAGGGTCATTGCGGACGGGCTCGGATCCTGTTTGTCTTGAGGACGTCGCCAGGCGCCACGAGCCCCCACGGGCCGCGGCGCCGACGTACGCCGCTCCTTCCACACACCACGTGGTCACGGCGCACGAGCGACCCCATGTCCCCGAGGAAACAGGTTCTCCGTGTCCGTCTCCGTCATCCGCCGCATCGTCTCTTCCCCGAAGAAGGCCCTCGCCGGTACCGCCGTGGCCGCCGCCACCGCCGGTATGGTCCTGGCCGCGGCGCCCGCCCAGGCCGCCACGCCGACCACCGCCTCCGCCGCGAAGTCGATCGCCCACACGATGATTCCGGACGCCTCGCAGTTCAACGCCTTCAGCAAGATCGTCGAGCACGAGAGCGGCTGGAACATCAGCGCCACCAACTCGTCCTCCGGTGCGTACGGCCTGGTCCAGGCTCTTCCCGGTTCGAAGATGGCCTCCGCCGGCTCCGACTGGAAGACCAACCCCAAGACCCAGATCAAGTGGGGTCTGGACTACATGAACTCCCGCTACGGCAGCCCGGCCGGCGCCTGGAGCTTCTGGCAGGCCAACGGCTGGTACTGATCAGCCCAGCACACACAAGGCGGCACCCCGTTTCCGGGGCTGCCGCCTTCGTCGTACCCGGGCGCTCCCGGCCCACCGGCCACAACCTGCCTTCGCCCCCTCCGCCCCTACCCGTCCCGTACCTGGGGCTCCGCCCCAGACCCCGCTCCTCAAACGCCGGAGGGGCTGAAATTTCGCACCCGCAGCCGGGATCCGGCGCGAGGGGACGTGCCGGTACATCGATGCCCGTCGCCACCGACGCCCACCCCTCACCCAACGGCGACGGGCTGA
>NZ_JBHYXD010000054.1:0-10504 GCF_042751995.1 Streptomyces sp. NPDC059371
CCGCCGCACCGAACGGTGCGGCGGCCCTTCGCCGTGCTGTGGAACCGACGTCAGTGGACGTCGCCCATGAGCGCCTTGACCTTCTTGCGGTACATCCACACCGCGACACCGGCGATCACGGCGAGCGTGGCCTCCAGAGCGACGATGCCCGTCTTGTTGAGGTCGACCTCGGCGATGGAGAGCAGACCGGTCGTGGCGTCACCGGCGGTGACGGCCAGGAACCAGACACCCATCATCTGGGAGGCGTACTTCGCCGGAGCCATCTTCGTGGTGACGGAGAGGCCGACCGGGGAGAGCAGCAGCTCACCGACGGTCTGCACGAAGTAGATCGCCACCAGCCACATCGCGGCCGCCTTGTGACCGCCCTCGGCGATCGTCAGCGGGGCCAGGAAGAGGAAGAACGACGCACCGATCAGGATCAGACCCGAGGCGAACTTCGTCGCCGTGCTCGGCTCCTTGCCACGCTTGTTCAGCCACAGCCACGCCCAGGCGAAGACCGGGGCCAGCGCCATGATCATGACCGGGTTGACCGACTGGTACCAGGAGACCGGGAACTCCCAGCCGAAGATGGTGTTCTTGGCCGACTCGTCGGCGAAGATCGACATCGTCGAGCCGCCCTGGTCGTAGATCATCCAGAAGACGGCCGCGGCCACGAAGAACCAGATGTACGCGGACATCTTCGACTGGTCGGCACGGCCCAGGGACTTGTCGCGCTTGATGCGCCCGATGACCATGACCGGGATGACCAGGCCGGCGATGATGATCGGGACCAGCAGCCAGTTCAGCGTGTAGTGGCCCGAGAAGCCGACGATCGCGTAGAAGACGACGGCGACAGCGGCCCACAGGGCGGACTTGCGCAGCGTCGCGGACTTCTCCTCGGCCGTCAGAGGCGTGGGGACCTCGTGCGAGCGGGCGCTGAGGTGACGGCCGCCGAGCAGGTACTGGATGAGACCCAGCGCCATGCCGAGCGCGGCGAGGGCGAAGCCCAGGTGCCAGTTCACGTTCTCGCCGATGGTGCCGATGATCAGCGGAGCGGCGAAGGCACCGAGGTTGATGCCGACGTAGAACAGCGTGAAGCCACCGTCACGGCGCGCGTCGTCCGGGCCGTCGTAGAGGTGGCCCACCATCGTGGAGATGTTGGCCTTCAGCAGACCGGAACCGATCGCCACGAGGCCGAGGCCCGCGTAGAAGGTTCCGGAGGAGGGCAGAGCCAGCGTGAGGTGGCCCAGCATGATGATCAGACCCGCGACGGCGACCGTCTTACGGGGGCCGAGGACACGGTCCGCGAACCAGCCGCCGGGCAGGGCGAGCAGGTACACGAGGGAGAGGTACACCGAGTAGATCGCGGTCGCGGTGGCCGCGCTGAGGTGCAGACCGCCCGGTGCCACCAGGTACAGCGGGAGCAGTGCCTTCATCCCGTAGTAGGAGAAACGCTCCCACATCTCGGTCATGAAGAGAGTGGCCAGTCCGCGGGGGTGGCCGAAGAAGGTCTTCTCGGAGCCAGGGATTCCCGGGGTCACCGAGTCCTTCGTCAGGCTGGACGCCATGGTCGATCCTTGCTGGTCGGGACGCGCTGTTGGGGGGTCCCCTCGCTCACGCCGACAGCGAGAGCTCGGGGGAATTGCGCGCCCATGGGGGGCGGCCGGCACCGGCGGGGTCCGGCGTCCCTCCCCACGCCCATGGGGAGTCCGCTACGGCATTGCCGGAGCGGCGGACGGCGACCACCGGGATCCACGCCCGTCACGCGTCAGCGTGTCCGGGCCCGGCCACAGGTCTTTCCTTCGAGGCTGGCTGACACCAGCCCGCACACAGAAGAGACCTTCAGCATCAAGTTCGAGCCAAAGGTCCCGATGTGGTGCAACAGGCGTCTGGTCACCATACGACATCGCAATGCCCCATATGGAAGGACTTGAGATATGGATCACAGGCAATCATGGAACCGTGAGCGATCTTTCGAAGGTGTTAGCAAGGATCGCATCGCACACCCGCAGGTAAGAAACACCCGGACGGAGGGTGTGAATCCCAGGGGCGGATCACTGCCCGGGCGTGCTGCACGGCGGACTACCATCACCCCATGACCCGTGTACTGCTCGCCGAGGACGACGCGTCCATCTCGGAGCCGCTGGCCCGTGCCCTGCGCCGGGAAGGTTACGAGGTCGAAGTCCGCGAGGACGGCCCCACCGCGCTCGACGCCGGCATGCAGGGCGGTGTCGACCTGGTGGTCCTGGACCTCGGACTGCCCGGCATGGACGGACTGGAAGTCGCCCGCCGGCTCCGCGCCGAGGGCCACACCGTGCCCATCCTCATCCTCACCGCGCGCGCCGACGAGGTGGACACCGTCGTCGGCCTCGACGCGGGCGCCGACGACTACGTCACCAAGCCGTTCCGGCTCGCGGAACTGCTCGCCCGGGTACGGGCGCTGCTCCGGCGCGGCGCCGCCGAGCCCCAGCAGCCCCCCGCCACCCACGGCGTGCGCATCGACGTCGAGTCGCACCGCGCCTGGATGGGCGACGAGGAACTCCAGCTCACGGCGAAGGAGTTCGACCTCCTGCGGGTCCTGGTGCGGGACGCGGGCCGCGTCGTCACCCGCGACCAGCTCATGCGCGAGGTCTGGGACACCACGTGGTGGTCCTCCACCAAGACGCTCGACATGCACATCTCCTGGCTGCGCAAGAAGCTCGGCGACGACGCCGCGAACCCTCGTTACATCGCGACGGTACGAGGGGTCGGCTTCCGCTTCGAGAAGAGCTGAGGCTCCGCCCCGCCGAAGGCCCCGGCAGCCGGGTCCCGAGCCCACGGGGGCCCGGTGTCCCGGTGTCCGGAGACGGGCCGCCTTCCGGGACGACCGCCTTCCGGGCCGGCCGAGGTCCCAGGGGGCGACCGGCTTCCGGGACGGCCGAGGTCCCAGGGGACGACCGCCTTCCGGGCCGGCCGAGGTCCCGGGGGACGACCGGCTTTCCGGGTCGGCCGGGCTTTCGGGTCGGGACGGCTTTCCGGGACGGTCGAGGTTTCGGGACGGTCGAGGTTCCGGGGTGGTCGGTTCTCGGAGGCATCCGGGGCCCGGGTGCCGGGGCCGGTAGGGAAAAGCGGCGCCCCGGACCGGTGACCGGCTCGGGGCGGAGCGGTGAACGTGCACACTGGTCCCGGTACAGCCATCTGCCCGGAGGGCCCCGTGCGTCGCCGTCTGATCCAGTCCACCCTCGCCGTCGTCCTCGTGGTGATCGCCGTCTTCGGCGTCTCGCTCGTCATCGTCGAGACCCGCACGATCAGCAACAGCGCCCAGGAGCGCGTGGACTCCGAGGCGCTGCGCCTGGCCAGCATCGTGGACAGCCGCATCCTCGGCGACGAGAACATCAGCGGCGACACGTTCAAGAACCAGGTCACCGACCGGCGCTACGCCGTCATCAGGATTCCGGGCCGCGACCCCATCGAGGTCGGCAACCAGCCCACCGGCGACGTCATCCAGTACACCGCCAAGGGCGAGTCGGGGGAGAGCGTCACCGTCCAGGAGCCCCGCTCCTCGGTGACCAAGGAGGTCGGCCGCACGCTCCTGGTCATCGGAGCCGTCGCCCTCCTCGCGATCATCGCCGCCGTCCTGCTCGCCGTACGGCAGGCCAACCGCCTCGCCTCCCCGCTCACCGACCTCGCCGAGACGGCGGAACGGCTGGGCTCGGGCGACCCCCGCCCGCGGCACAAGCGCTACGGCGTCCCCGAGCTCGACCGGGTCGCCGACGTCCTGGACGGCAGCGCCGAGCGCATCGGCCGCATGCTCACCGCCGAGCGGCGCCTCGCCGCCGACGCCTCCCACCAACTGCGGACACCGCTGACGGCGCTCTCCATGCGGCTGGAGGAGATCACCCTCACCGACGACCCCGACACGGTGAAGGAGGAGGCCACCATCGCGCTGACGCAGGTGGAGCGCCTCACGGACGTGGTCGAGCGGCTGCTCACCAACGCCCGCGACCCGCGTACCGGCTCCGCCGTCTCCTTCGACCTCGACGAGGTCATCAAGCAGCAGCTCGAGGAATGGCGCCCCGCCTACCGCAGCGCCGGCCGCGCGATCGTCAGCTCCGGCAAGCGTCATCTCCAGGCGGTGGGAACCCCGGGCGCGGTCGCCCAGGTCCTCGCGGCACTGATCGAGAACTCCCTGATGCACGGCGGCGGCACCGTCGCGCTGCGCACCCGCGTGATCGGCAACCAGGCCGTCATCGAGGTCACCGACGAGGGCCCCGGCGTTCCCACCGACCTCGGCGCCCGCATCTTCGAGCGCACCATCAGCGGCCGCAACTCCACCGGCATCGGTCTCGCCGTCGCCCGCGACCTCGCGGAGGCGGACGGCGGCCGTCTGGAGATGCTCCAGGCCCAGCCGCCGGTCTTCGGCCTGTTCCTGTCCCGCACCCCGCACAAGCGCCCGCCCCGGCTCGCCGAGGACGACGAGGGGCGCACGGTCAGGTAGGGACGAGCGGTCCGGCAGGGGGAGGCGCGGTCGGGCAGGAGAACGCCAGGTCGGGCGGGGGAACGCGCGGTCAGTTCACGCGGGCCCGCGGACGGCGCGTCCCGGGCTCGGGCTCCTCGTCCAGGAACGATTCGGCACTGGCCACCGCCTCCCGGGCCGGAAGCGCCCGGAACACCCAGGTGCGGTAGGACCAGAAGCGGAAGAGCGTCGCGACACCGATGCCGAGGAACTTGAAGATGTTGCTCTGCAGCGGGCTGTCCCAGCCGAACCCGTACGTCGCCACGTACAGGACGCCGTTCTCGATGACCAGGCCCACCGCGCTGAACAGCAGGAACAGCGTCAGTTCCTTGGTGCGCCCGCCCTTGTCGCGGTCCCGGTAGGTGAAGTATCGGAACCCGACGTAGTTGAAGACGATGGACACGACCGTGGCGATGACACTGGCCCGCACGACCTGCAGGTCCGTGAGGTGGCGCACCAGATTGAACACGAGCAGGTTGACGAGCAGCCCCGCACCGCCCACCGCGCCGAACTTGGCGACCTCGCGGAAGAGCAGGTCGAAGCGGCGCCGAACCGCGCTGCGAGGCCCGGTATGAGGCCCCGGTGTAGCACTGCCCATGGTCTTGCCAGCCCCCGTCGGTGGGTCTTGATCGTGTGCGCGCCGGTGAACGCGCGGTGGAATAGTCCAACCAGTCCATGCTAACCAGCGCTCCCGCGCGGTGCCTGTGCATGTCCTCACAGGTAAGAAAAGACGCGGTCAGCGGAAGGGAAAATCGGGCGAATCGCCGCGGAAATCGGCCACGGTGGCTCGGCCGATACTCTTGGAGCGTGACGTTCCCGGTAGTCGGCATGGTCGGCGGTGGCCAGCTCGCTCGTATGACACACGAGGCGGGCATCCCGCTCGGCATCAAGTTCAAGCTCCTCAGTGACACTCCGCAGGATTCCGCGGCGCAGGTCGTCGGCGAAGTCGTCGTCGGCGACTATCGCGACCTCGACACGCTGCGTGACTTCGCGCGGGGCTGTGACGTGATCACCTTCGATCACGAGCACGTCCCGACCGAGCACCTGCGGGCCCTGGAGGCGGACGGCATCCCCGTCCGGCCGGGTCCCGACGCGCTCGTGCACGCCCAGGACAAGGGTGTGATGCGCGCGAAGCTCGACGAGATCGGTGTGCCGTGCCCCCGGCACCGCATCGTGACCGACGCCCGGGACGTGGCCGCGTTCGCGGCGGAAGGCCTCGCCGAGGGGGAGGAGGGCGACGGCTTCCCGGTCATCCTCAAGACCGTCCGCGGCGGCTACGACGGCAAGGGCGTCTGGTTCGTCCGCTCCCTGGAGGAGGCCGCCGACCCGTTCCGCGCCGGCGTCCCCGTCCTCGCCGAGGAGAAGGTCGACTTCGCGCGGGAGCTCGCCGCGAACGTCGTCCGCTCCCCGCACGGCCAGGCCGTCGCCTACCCCGTCGTCGAGTCCCAGCAGGTCGGCGGCGTCTGCGACACCGTGATCGCCCCGGCGCCCGGCATCGCCGAGGAGCTGGCCCTGGAGGCGCAGGAACTGGCGCTGCGCATCGCCAAGGAACTCGGTGTCGTCGGCCACCTGGCCGTCGAGCTCTTCGAGACCCGCGACGGACGCATCCTCGTCAACGAACTGGCCATGCGACCGCACAACTCGGGCCACTGGACCCAGGACGGCGCGGTCACCTCCCAGTTCGCCAACCACGTCCGCGCGGTCCTCGACCTCCCGCTCGGCGACCCGCGCCCGCGCGCCCGGTGGACGGTCATGGCGAACGTCCTCGGCGGCGACTACCCCGACATGTACTCCGCGTACCTGCACTGCATGGCCCGCGACCCGCAGCTCAAGATCCACATGTACGGCAAGGACGTGAAGCCCGGCCGTAAGGTCGGCCACGTCAACACCTACGGCGACGACCTGGACGACGTCCTCGATCGCGCCCGGCACGCAGCCGGCTACCTG
This sequence comes from Streptomyces sp. NPDC059371, assembly GCF_042751995.1. Classification (NCBI taxonomy): domain Bacteria; kingdom Bacillati; phylum Actinomycetota; class Actinomycetes; order Kitasatosporales; family Streptomycetaceae; genus Streptomyces; species Streptomyces sp. NPDC059371. The sequence goes on from NZ_JBHYXD010000054.1 coordinate 6,422, forward strand.
AGAGGCACGATCACCGAATGAGCCCCGTTGTAGGCATCGTCATGGGTTCGGACTCCGACTGGCCGGTCATGGAGGCCGCCGCCCAGGCGCTGGACGAGTTCGAGATCCCCTACGAGGTGGATGTCGTCTCCGCGCACCGCATGCCGCACGAGATGATCGCGTACGGCGAGCAGGCCGCGGAGCGCGGGCTCAAGGCGATCATCGCGGGTGCCGGCGGCGCCGCGCACCTGCCCGGGATGCTGGCGTCGGTCACCCCGCTGCCCGTCATCGGCGTGCCCGTCCCGCTCAAGTACCTCGACGGCATGGACTCGCTGCTGTCCATCGTGCAGATGCCGGCCGGCGTGCCGGTGGCGACCGTCTCCGTCGGCGGCGCCCGCAACGCGGGTCTGCTGGCCGCCCGGATCCTCGCCGCCCACGACGAGGAACTCCTCGGCCGGATGCGGGAGTTCCAGCAGGAGCTGAACGACCAGGCCACCGAGAAGGGCAAGCGGCTGCGCGCCAAGGTCGAGGGCGCCGCCGGCGGCTTCGGCTTCGGGAAGTGACGCGGATGTCCTCGTCCTCCCTGCCCTCGATCGACCGTGCCCGGGCCCTGCTCGACGAGTTCCCGGTCGTCGACGGACACAACGACCTGCCCTACGCGCTGCGGGAGCAGGTCCGCTACGACCTCGGCGCCCGTGACATCGCCACCGACCAGAGCGCCCACCTGCACACGGACCTGGCCCGGCTGCGCGCCGGCGGCGTCGGCGCGCAGTACTGGTCGGTGTACGTCCGCTCGGACCTGCCCGGCGCCCTCACCGCGACGCTGGAACAGATCGACTGCGTACGGCAGTTGATCGACCGGTATCCCGCCGACCTGCGGGCCGCGCTGACGGCCGCGGACATGGAGGCGGCCCGCGCCGAGGGCCGTATCGCCTCCCTCATGGGCGCGGAGGGCGGTCACTCGATCGACGACTCCCTCGCCGCCCTGCGCGGGCTGTACGCGCTCGGCGTCCGCTACATGACCCTCACCCACAACGACAACATCGCCTGGGCGGACTCGGCGACGGACTCTCCCGTCGTGGGCGGCCTGTCCGCGTTCGGCCGTGAGGTCGTACGGGAGATGAACCGCGAGGGCATGCTCGTCGACCTCTCGCACGTGGCCGCGACGACCATGCGCGACGCGCTCGACACCTCCGTTGCGCCGGTGATCTTCTCCCACTCCTCCGCCCGCGCCGTGTGCGACCACCCGCGCAACATCCCGGACGACGTACTGGAGCGGCTGCCCGCCAACGGGGGAGTGGCGATGGTGACGTTCGTGCCGAAGTTCGTCCTCCAGGCGGCGGTCGACTGGACGGCCGCGGCCGACGACAACATGCGCGCGAACGGCTTCCACCACCTCGACACCACCGCCGAGGCCATGAAGGTCCACCGGGCCTTCGAGGAGGACAACCCGCGCCCGATCGCCACCGTCTCGACGGTCGCCGACCACCTCGACCACATGCGCGAGGTCGCCGGCATCGACCACCTCGGCATCGGCGGCGACTACGACGGCACGGCCTTCACCCCGGCCGGACTGGACGACGTCTCGGGCTATCCGAACCTGATCGCCGAGCTCCTCGACCGCGGCTGGTCCTCCCCGGACGTGGCCAAGCTGACCTGGCAGAACTCCGTGCGCGTGCTGGGTGCGGCGGAGGACGTCGCCCGCGACCTCCAGTCCCGCCGGGCACCGTCGAACGCGACGCTGGAGCAGTTGGACGGCTGAGGGCCGACGGCTCACCGAGTCACCCGGTCCCGGACTCCGGGGCCCACGAAGGCGTCCGGGCTCCCCGCCCGGGCGCCTTCCGCGTGCCCGGCACGGGTGCCGGGCGGCTTCCGGGCCGGCGGAGCGGTGCGCTACCCCGAACGCCGCACCCACCAGGAAGCGCCCCGGCCCCCGTGCCACGGTGGCGGTGACACCGCTGGTGATCACCGCTGCCCACACCCCGGAGCCCGTCATGGCAGACCTGCAGGACGAACTGCACACCACCGCCGAGGTGGGAGAGCTCGACCCGCCCGCTGCCTGGCCCGACACCGAAGCGCTGCCCTCCGGAACCCTCCTCGGAGACGCCACAGGCCTCGCGGCCGGCTCCGGCTCCGGCGCCACAGGCCTCGCGGCCGGCTCCGGCTCCGGCGCCACAGGCCTCGCGGCCGGCTCCGGCGCCCCGGACCGTGCCCCGGCAGCCGCCGACGGCTCCGACCCGCTGGCACGGGCCCGTACGTTCCTGGCCGACAACCCCGTCGCCGACGGCTACAGCGGGCTCCCCTGGGCCCTGCGCCATCTGCCCTGGTTCGATCTGGAGCTCGGCGAGAGCGCCGTGGACACGGACCTGCCGCGACTGCGCGAAGGGCACGTGGGCGCCCTGTTCTGGTCGCTGCACCTGCCCAAAGGCCTCGCCGGGGACCGGGCCGTCGGCGCCACCCTGGAGCAGCTCGACCTGGTCAAGACCGTGATCCACGCCCACCCCGAGGGCCTGCGGCTCGCGTGCGGCGCGGGCGAGGTCGCCGACGCCCGCGGCCGCGGCCGCGTCGCCGTCGTCCTCGGCCCGGCCGGAGCCGCCGCGCTCGGCGACTCGCTCGGCATCCTGCGTGCCCTGCACACGCTCGGCCTGCGCGTCCTCACCCTCACCGGCGCCTCATGGGCGGGTGAGACGGGCCTGACCCGGTTCGGCGAGGAGGTGCTGCGCGAGATGAACCGGCTCGGCGTCCTCGCCGACCTCTCGGGCACCTCGGACGCCACGATCGGCCGCGCTCTCGCCGCCTCCAAGGCCCCGGTCCTGTTCACCCGCTCGGCCGCCCGCGCCCTGCGCCCGCACCCGTCGAACCTGTCCGACGAGGTCCTGACCGAACTGGGCGCCGCCAAGGGACTGTGCATGGTCCCGCTCACCGCCGAACAGACCGGTCCGTCCGTCCGGGACGTCGCCGACCACCTCGGCCACGTCCGCGCGCTCGCGGGAGCGGAATGCGTCGGCCTCTCGGGCACGTACGACTCCGGGACCGCCCACCCGCAGGACCTCGCCGACGCCTCCTGCTATCCGCATCTGATCGCGGAGCTCATCACCCGGGGCTGGTCCGCCTCCGACCTCGCCCTGCTCACCTGGGGCAATGTCCAGCGCGTGCTGCGCGGGGGGCGCGCTAAATCCCCCCCGCCGCGCCGCCCCCCTCCCCCCCGGGGCCCGCGGGAATCGCCCCGAGGGGCGCGACCGCCCCCCCGCCCGCGCGCGCGCACAGTGGCGAGGAGGCGGCGCGCCCGGCGGCCCCCGCCCCCCCGCCCCCGCGCCCCCCCCCCCACCGCAGGCCGCCGTCCTCCGCGAGGATCGCCGACCTGGACGGCTGACCGCCGCCGGGTCCCTTCAGCAGGCGCAGAGGCAGAACGGATGTCCGGCCGGGTCGGCGTACACCCGGAACGAACGCGACCTGTCCTCGGTGTCCAGCGGCGTCGCGCCGAGCGCCAGCACCCCCTTCTCCGCCACGTCCAGGTCCCCGACCTTCAGGTCCAGATGCAACTGCTGCGAGCCGTCGGGCGACGGCCAGCGCGGCGGTACGTACCCGGGCGCGGCCTGGAACGCCAGCTTCCGGCCGCCGGGCACCTCCAGGTCGATCCAGTCGGTCTCCTCCGTGATGGTGCCGCCCAGCACCCCCGCGTAGAACTCGGCGAGCGCGCGCGGGTCGGGACAGTCCAGGACGACGACGTCCAGTTCGGCGAGAGCCATGACTTCCTCCGTGGGATCTCCGCCAACACCGGCGGGTTACCTGCAAACAGCTTCAAGCGGTAACGGATACCCCATGCTCCCGCATGCGATTCGGCCTGACGGCGGGCGAGGCGGCGGGGCCCAGGCAAGATGCGCCGCTACGGCGCCAAGCAGCCTCCGGCCACGGGAAATCCTGCGGGCGGCGGGGCCGGGAGCCGGACGCGGTCCGGCGGTCTCCGGTCACGGCACAGCGAAGTGGTGCAGAATGCAACCGGGGGTGGGGGCGGGGGGGGCGCCCCAGCCCCCCCTCTTCGCGGGGTGTGCGGCGGGGGGTGGCCGCGTCCCCGCGGCTCGGCCGGTGCGGCGGTGTGTAGAC
>NZ_JBHYXD010000054.1:10514-26317 GCF_042751995.1 Streptomyces sp. NPDC059371
ACGCGGCCCCCCCGCGCCCCCCCCCCCCCCCGGCCCCCCGGGGCGCGCGGCACCGCCCCCCGCTATGGGGTCCTCAACCCCCGGGGGGCGGCCCCGCCCGCCTCCGCCGGGGCGGCCCCCTCGTCCACCGCCGCGCCCTCGGCCGAAGCCCTGCCCGCCGCACGTGCCACGCCCGTGGCCGAAGCCCTGTCCGCCGAGGGCTCAGGCCGTCGGGCGGCCCATCGCGCGGTACGTCCAGCCGGCCCGGCGCCACGTCTCCGGGTCCAGCGCGTTCCGGCCGTCCAGCACCACCTGGGACGTCGCCACCTCGCCCAGCGCCGCCGGGTCCAGCTCGCGGAACTCGCGCCACTCCGTCAGGTGCAGGACGACATGGGCGCCCCGTACGGCCTCCAGGGCGGAGTCGGCGTAACCGAGCGTCGGGAACAGCCGCTTGGCGTTCTCCATGCCCTTCGGGTCGTAGACGGTGACCTGGCCGCCCTGGAGGTGGATCTGCCCGGCGACGTTCAGTGCCGGGGAGTCGCGTACGTCGTCGGAGTCCGGCTTGAAGGTCGCGCCGAGCACGGCGACCCGCTTGCCGAGGAACGAACCGCCGCCGAGCGCCTCACGGGCCATCTCCACCATCTGGCCACGGCGCCGCATGTTGATGGTGTCGACCTCGCGCAGGAAGGTCAGCGCCTGGTCCGCGCCCAGCTCACCGGCGCGTGCCATGAAGGCGCGGATGTCCTTGGGCAGACAGCCGCCGCCGAAGCCGATCCCGGCCCGCAGGAACTTCTTCCCGATCCGCTCGTCGTGCCCTATGGCCTCGGCCAGCTTGGCGACGTCACCGTCGGCGGCCTCGCAGACCTCGGCCATCGCGTTGATGAAGGAGATCTTGGTGGCGAGGAAGGAGTTGGCGGACGTCTTCACCAGCTCGGCGGTCGGGAAGTCGGTCACCACGAAGGGCGAGCCGGCGGCGACCGGCGTCACGTAGACCTCGCGCAGCAGCTTCTCGGCGCGCTCGCTGCGCACACCCACCACGATCCGGTCGGGGTGCAGCGTGTCGTTCACGGCGAAGCCCTCGCGCAGGAACTCGGGGTTCCAGGCCAGCTCCGCGTCCTCGCCCGCGGGGGCGAGCTCGACGAGCCGGGCGGCCAGCCGCGCCGCCGAGCCGACCGGCACGGTGGACTTGCCGACGACGAGGGCGGGACCGTGCAGATGCGGCGCCAGCGCCTCGAAGGCCGCGTCGACGTACGACATGTCGCAGGCGTACTCGCCGTGCTTCTGCGGTGTGTTCACGCACACGAAGTGGACGTCGCCGAAGGCGCCGACCTCGGCCCAGTCCATGGTGAAGCGGAGCCGGCCCGTGGAGCCCTCGATCCCGGCCACGTGCTTGCGCAGCAGCTCCTCGAGACCGGGCTCGAACATCGGGACCTCGCCCCGCTGGAGCATCTCGATCTTCTCCGGCACGACGTCGAGCCCGAGGACCTCGAAGCCGAGCTCGGCCATGGCCGCGGCGTGGGTGGCGCCGAGGTAGCCGGTGCCGATCACGGTGATCTTGAGGGCCATGGGTGCTCCTGAGGTGTGCGGCGCGTAGGTGCGCGCCTGAGCATAGTCGGGGCTTCGGGGAGCGCTTTCACGGGCAGTTTTCCCCCTGTCGCCAACCTCACGTATCCGTCCCGCGGGCGGGGGCCTAAAATTTGTGTTACTTAACGGTAGTTAGCGCAGCCAGCACAGCACCTTTTGGAGCGTGAGAGACCTTGGCCGGATCGGCTGATTTCGACCTGTACCGCCCGTCCGAGGAGCACGACATGCTCCGGGACGCGATCCGTTCGCTGGCCGAGGCGAAAATCGCGCCGTACGCCGCCGCGGTGGACGAGGAAGCCCGCTTCCCGCAGGAGGCGCTGGACGCCCTGGTCGCGAACGACCTGCACGCCGTGCACGTCCCCGAGGAGTTCGGCGGCGCCGGTGCCGACGCGCTCGCGACGGTCATCGTGATCGAGGAGGTGGCCCGCGTCTGCGTGTCCTCCTCGCTCATCCCCGCCGTGAACAAGCTGGGCTCGCTGCCGGTGATCCTCTCCGGCTCCGAGGACCTGAAGAAGAAGTACCTGAGCCCGCTCGCCAAGGGCGACGGCATGTTCTCGTACTGCCTCTCCGAGCCGGACGCCGGTTCGGACGCGGCCGGCATGAAGACGAAGGCCGTCCGCGACGGCGACTTCTGGGTCCTGAACGGCGTGAAGCGCTGGATCACGAACGCGGGCGTCTCCGAGTACTACACGGTCATGGCGGTGACCGACCCGACGAAGCGCTCCAAGGGCATCAGCGCCTTCGTCGTCGAGAAGTCCGACGAGGGTGTGTCCTTCGGCGCCCCCGAGAGGAAGCTCGGCATCAAGGGCAGCCCGACCCGCGAGGTCTACCTCGACAACGTCCGCATCCCCGCCGACCGCATGATCGGCGAGGAGGGCACCGGCTTCGCGACCGCCATGAAGACCCTGGACCACACCCGCGTCACCATCGCGGCCCAGGCCCTCGGTGTCGCCCAGGGCGCTCTCGACTACGCCAAGGGCTATGTCAAGGAGCGCAAGCAGTTCGGCAAGCCGATCGCCGACTTCCAGGGCATCCAGTTCATGCTCGCCGACATGGCCATGAAGATCGAGGCCGCCCGCCAGCTCACGTACGCGGCCGCCGCCAAGTCGGAGCGCGGCGACAAGGACCTCACCTTCCAGGGCGCCGCCGCCAAGTGCTTCGCCTCGGACGTCGCCATGGAGGTCACCACCGACGCCGTCCAGCTCCTCGGCGGCTACGGCTACACCCGCGACTACCCGGTCGAGCGCATGATGCGCGATGCGAAGATCACGCAGATCTATGAGGGCACGAACCAGGTCCAGCGCATCGTCATGGCGCGGAACCTGCCGTAGTACGCCGGCTGCCGGGGAATCGACCGGCAGTGGACGGCAGCAGAGGTGAGAGGCGCCCCGGTGCGCCTCTCACCTTTTCGTTGGTGATCAGTCCTTTCGCATCCGGACCCACGTGAGACCGAACCCGTAGGCGCTGTCCATCTGCTCCTGGACCGTGTGCCGCAGGGTGCCGGTGAACCAGCGGACCTCGCGGCTGACGGTGAGGCCGCCCTCCGCGGGTGTGGCCAGGGCGATGGCACAGCCCGTCGCGCCCTCGGGGGAGTCGTCGAGCGCGATGCGGAAACCGCCGGACGGGGCGGTCACGGTGGCCGTGGCGCCCAGGCTCCGGAAATCCACGGCGCCGCTGTACACGTACACGTGGAAGAGCAGTTGCCGGAACAGCTCGCGCCGCTCCAGGTCCACCCGGACCGTCTCCCCGTCCGCGGACGCCCCCGTACGGTCGTCCTGGTCGAGTGCCATGTACGGCCACCGCGACAGCGAGCCGAAGGTGTTCCCCAGCGGCTGTACGGCCGCACACGTGCCGTCCGTGAACGCGGCCATGCAGCCGAGGTCGAGGTCGGCCCCGGTCCCCGGCGGCCGGTTGAGGTTCACCTGAAGGACGCCACGCCCCGTGATGCGGGCCCTCGGCGCCGACCTGGTCAGCATCGTCTCGGCCCGCGCGACGGGAGGCCGCGGCACCTCACGGGCCGTCGGGGCCGCGCGCTGCGCGCCGGTGCCGGGCCCGACGCCGGGCGCGGGCCTCAGGCGGATGGTCGCCCGTCGGCGTTCGTCGTTGCTCAACTTGTCCCCCTCGCGCCGCCGTCGGGGAGAGTGGCGGGTGTCCCGAGTTTATGCGCGGAGCGTGTCCACTGGAGTACTCTCTGTGCCCTCGGTCGCGCGTCTGGTGCGTGTGAACCGGCGGGGGACACGACGGCATGTGACGCGGGTGGGGATCCAGGGTCGCCGTCGACGCGCCCCCGCGTCCGTCGTGTTGTGGGGGTGGGCATGCCGTCAGGCGCCCTGATGGACCGTCATGTGATCGCGCAGAGCGTCGAGGAACTCGCTGAGCGGCCCGCGCTCGGAACCCGGAAGGAAGAACTGACCGCGCTCGCCGCGGCACTGCGGAACCAGGACGCCGCCGAGCTGGACCCCTGGTCCGAACTCGATCTCCTCGCCGCCTACGCCCGCCCCGAGAGCCTCAGGGAACCCGGCGGCCGGGCCGCGGAGCACCCGCTCTGGTCGTATGCCGAAGGAGTGCTGGGCGCGCTGGTCTTCGTACCGCTGATGCTCACCTGGTACGGCCTGACCCGGGCGTCGAGCGCGTACGGAGCGCTGACGGGCGCGGATCCGAGGGCCGCCTCCCGGCCGTTCCTCCAGCTCTGGCAGTCCGGGTTCGAGGGGCACCTCACCGGCGCCTTCACGTTCGGCCATGTGGCGATGAGCGCCACTGTCGCCATCGCGCTGCTCTTCGCCCTGGTGCTCGTGCACGGCGTGCGGCGGTCCGCCGTCGCCCGCCGGGAGGAGGACGCCGACCGCGGCCGCGAGGAACTGATGGCGGCTCTCGTCCCCGCGCTGACCCGCGCCCAGCTCGTGCTGAACGGGCAGCGGTCGAGTTCCCCGCAGCGCTTCGCCGCCGAGCTCACCGAATCCGCCGCGACGCTCAGGCGGCTCGGCGACAAGGCGGTCCGGGTCCAGAAGGAGCTGACGGCGGCGGCCTCGACCGTCGGCGAGGCGGTGCGGGGCGCGGAACGCACGCTGGCCGGGGTCGACACCTCTGTCAAGCCGCTGGAGGTCGCGGTCGGCCGTGTCGAGGCGGCCGTCAGCGACGGCGGGGCGCGGGTCCGCAAGGCGCTCGACGACGTGCGCGAGGCGAGCGGTGAGGTGCGGCTCGCCGTGCACGGCGCCGGCGACCGCGTCGAGGAGTCCGTCACCGTGCTGGCCGCGTCCCAGCGGGCCTACGCCACCGGTATCGAGGTGACGTCGGACATCTCGGCCCAACTCCTGGGCCGGTTCGGCGAGGTGGCCGAGGATACGGCCCGCGCGGTCGAGGAGTCCCAGCATGCGGTACGTGAACTGAACGTCCAGAGCGGTGCGTTGCGGGCGGTCGCCGACGAGTTCGCCCGGCTGGTGGCCGAGTTGAGGGCAGGCGGCCCCCCGCACTTCGGCGCTCCGGGCAAGGGGGGCCAGGAGAGCCAGGGGGGCTACGCGAACCGGGCAGGCCAGGCGGACCGGGCAGGTCAGGCAGGCCACGCGGACCGGGCAGGCCAGGCAGGTCAGGCGGACCGGGCGGGTCAGGCGGGACAGGCGGGGCAGCAGTCGGGGGCCTGGTCGGCGGGTGGCCACACCCACGGGCATTTCCGGTCCCCCGACGCGGGCCACGCCTCCTCCGCCGACGCGGGCCACGCTCCCTCCGCCGACGTGGGCCACGCTCCCCCGGACCGGTTCGGGTCGCCCGTGGAGCAGGCCGACGCTCCCGCCGACCGATTCGGGCCCCCCGCCGATGACCCGGGCCACCCCGGCGCCTCGCGGCCCGACCCCCGTCGTCAGCCCCCGCCGCTGCCTCCCGCGCCTCCCCTGACCGAGGCCCGATGAGCCCGATGAAGCGCGGCGGAAGGTTCCAGCCCCTGCACATGGCGGGCTGGCTGTTCGCGGACATGCTGCTCGTCCTCGCCCTGGTGGCCATGGGCGACCAGGGCGACCCGCAGGCCGCCGAGAAGCCCCCCGCCTCCTCGTCCTCGGCCCCGGCCGCCGGGAAGAAAAACCGGCACACCGGCCCGCGGGCGGTGGTCCGCACACCGGTCGAGGTCGCCGTCGACGCCGCCGAAGGCGACGACGAGGGCATCGTGCGGGCACTGCGCGGTGCGACCGCCCGCTACCGGGGCCGGCAGGCCGCCTTCGTGCTGACCTTCGGACGCCACACCGACCCGGGCGCCGGAGGCCGCTACGCCCACGAGGTCAACGCCCTGCTGGAGAAGGCGCGTCCGGACATGTTCCGTGCCGCCACCACCCGCGACTTCTGGAAAGGCGGCGCCTCCCCGGGGCACGCCGACATCGAGATCTACTTCTACACGTACTGACCCGGAGGTACGAGACCTTGCAGATCCTGCCCTTCTACCTGCTCTGCGACGAGTCCGGGTCGATGATCGGCGAGCCGATCGACGCCATCAACGGCGCGCTCCCGGACCTGCACCACGAGATCAGCACCAATCCGACCGTCGCCGACAAGACGCGCTTCTGTCTCATCGGCTTCTCCGACAGTGCCACCGTGCTGCAGCCGCTCGTCGACCTCAGCGACATCGACTCGGTCCCCGCGCTCGCCGCGGGCGGGCTCACCTCGTACGGCGACGCGTTCCGCACCCTGCTGCGCTGTGTCGAGGCCGACGTGGCGGGACTCAAGGCGGAGGGCCACGAGGTGTACCGCCCCGTGGTCTTCTTCCTCTCGGACGGCATTCCCACCGACCCGGACTGGGACCAGGCGTACAAGGAGGTCACCCAGTCACGGTTCTGCCCGAAGATCATCGCCTTCGGCATCGGTGAGGCGCAGGAGTCGACGATCGCCCGGGTCGCGAACTTCCGGGCCTTCATGCAGCAGGACTCCTCGGTGTCACCGGCGCAGGCGCTGCGCGAGTTCGCCTCCAGCCTCACCCGGTCGATCGTGCGGTCCGCCGGGAGCATCGGCGCGGACGGCGGCAACGGATTCACGCTGGCCGTGGACGACACCGTGCCCGGCTTCTCCATCGTCTCTCTCGACAAGATGTGAGGTGGCGTCCATGGGGAACGACATGAACGCCGCCGGACCGTCCCGGACCGGCCCGCACCAGCCCGGCCCGCACCAGCCCGGCCCGCAGCAGCCCGGCCCGCACCGGACAGGTCTGCGCGAGCCCGGTCCGTACGACCCCGGTTCGCGCGAGTCCGGTCCGCACGAGTCCGGTTCACGTGAGCCCGGTCCGCACGACCCGGCCGCGGTGGAGCCGGACCGGGCCGGGCCGGAGCTCAGATGGCCGGACGCGCAGCAGCCCGACCCGCTGGAGGCGACCTGGCAGAGCGTCGACCAGGTCTTCAACGACCGGTCGGAGTCCGACGCGCCCTTCGCCGTGCCCGGCACCGGGCCCGGGGCGTCCGCGAACCCGCCCGCCGGCCCGGTCCCGCCCTACGCGTACGGACCCACCCCGCAGTCACCGCCGCCCTCGACGTACGAACCGACACCGCCGCACGTACCCGTGCCCGCCCCTGTCCCCGCGCCCACACCCGCATCCGTCCCCGCGCCAGCGCCCGCGTCCGAGGAGCCCGCCGCCCGGACCGGTGCCGTCCGGACCCTCGGCGCGCCGCCGTATTCCGGCCCCAAGCCCCCGCTGTACGCCCCCGAGCCCCGGGAGCTGCCCTCGGTCCGGGAGGACCCGACCGCGGCGCTGACGCCCGACATGGTCGTGGACGGCGCCGGGTACGGCGCCCTGACCGTGCGGGCGGCGTCGGTGCGCGGCGACTCGCACCGTTATCAGGGCGAGCCGCGCCAGGACTCGCTGGCCGTGGTGCGCCTCGGCGCGAACGGCCCGGACGGACTGCTGCTGCTCGCGGTGGCGGACGGCGTGGGATCGGCGGCCCGCTCCCACGTCGGCTCCCAGGAGGCCTGCCGGCTCGCCGCGATGGAGCTGGACGCCGTGTCCGCGGACCTCGCGGAGACCCTGCGCACGGGCGACCAGCCGGGGTTCGCCGCCCTGGTGGACACCGCGGTGGGCCGGGTCGCGACCCTGCTCGCGCACCGCGCCCGGGAACACGGCGACGACCCCGCCGCGTACGCCACCACCCTGCGCGCCCTGCTCGTGCCGCTCGATCCCCGGGTGCGGACCCGCGGCTTCCTCGCCGTCGGCGACGGCGGCACGGCGCTGCTGCGCGGCGGGGAGTGGAACCTGTCCCTGACCGACCCCGAGCACGACGGCGACGGAATGATCGACACCCGCACCGCCGCCCTCCCGCACGGCCACCGCGCCCGCGCCCTGCTCCTCGCCCCGGCCCTGCCCGGCGACGTCCTCGTGCTGTGCACGGACGGCCTGTCCACACCGCTCGCCGGCGACGCGGAGATGCGGGAGTTCCTCGGGTCGGGATGGGGGCGTGGAGCGGCGCCGGCACCGGCCGACTTCCTGTGGCAGCTCCAGTACCGGGTGAAGTCGTACGACGACGACCGCACCGCCGTCGTCCTGTGGGAGGCCGTGCCGTGAGCGCCGACGACGGCGCCGACGTGACACTCGGCTCGCTCACCCTCGGCGCGCGCGTCGGCGACGGCGGCCAGGGCGAGGTGCACGACGTCGTCGGTCCCGGGCGGCTGCTGTACAAGAGCTATCGTGAGCCGGGGAAGGCGGACGGCGGAGAACTGGCGGCGCTCGTGGCGCTGCGTCAGGGGCTCGCCCCGGCCGACCGCGAGCGCCTGGACCGGGAGGCGGCGTGGCCGCTGTGCCGGGTCGTGGACGGCGGCAGGGCGACCGGCTTCCTGATGCGCCGCGCGCCGGACTCCATGACCTGGCCGACCTCGCGCGGCGAGACCCGGCTGACCGACCTGTCCTATCTGCTCCGGCCGCCGAGGCCGGCCTGGCAGGCCGTCGCGCAGCCGTCGCCCGCCGAGCGGTTCGCGCTGGTCGTGGCCGTTCTCGGGCTGTTCCGGTGGCTGCACGCCCTGGGGCTGGTCGTCGGTGACGTGTCCCACGCGAACGTGCTGTGGACGGTCCGGCCCGCACCGGGCCCGTATCTCCTGGACTGCGACGGCGTCCGCATGGCCGGGCGGCCCCCGGTGCTGGAGCAGGCGGACACCCCCGACTGGCACGACCCGCTGGCCGCCGCCGGCACCGCCACGGTGGACAGCGACCGTTACAAGGCTGCTCTGGTGGTGGGCCGTGTCGTGAGCCAGGACCCGTACGTGACGCCGGGCGAGCCGCTGCGGCCGCTGTCCGGTGTCCTCGACGACCGGCGGGCCGACGCGGTCCGGGACCTCTGGGAGGAGGCGTCGGGCCCCCGGGGCACCCGCCCCCACCTGGCCCAGTGGTGCACGGCCCTGGCGGGGCGCGACACCATCCGCCTGATGGCCGCGGAACCGGCCCCGAGGCCCGTCGTCGACCGGTCCAAGTTCGACGGCCCCCGCACGCGGGGCCGGATCACGCTACGAAAGTGACCCGCCGACAGCCGGCGAGCGGCGGTGTCGGCGGGTCGGCGTTCCGTGGGTGACCACCGGTGCCGCGGGTCTCCTCGGCGACGGCGGTCGGACGCGGGTCAGTTGCCCGAGACCGTGACCTTCTCGTCGTTCTTGAGCTCGTCCACCAGCGTCTTCAGCTTCGCCTTGTCCCAGACGAGGTTGCCGCCGACGGAACCGGAGATCGGCATGTTCATGGACTTGCCGTCGCCGCTGGTGACGCCCTTCATGGCCCAGAACATGTCGGCCAGGTCCCACAGGCTCATGTCCTTGTCGACGACCAGCGAGTCCAGGCCCGCGCCCATCGTGGGGTAGAGCTTGAAGGGGTTCAGGACCGTCGAGGGGGTCGCGACCTGGTGGGCCAGGGCGGCCAGGAACTTCTGCTGGTTCTTGGTGCGCTGCAGGTCCGAGGCGGCGAAGGCGTGCCGGGTACGGACGAAGGCGAGGGCCTGCTCGCCGTTCAGCGTCTGCTTGCCCGCCTTGAAGTCGGCGCCGGAGTACTTGTCCTTGAAGCCCTGGTCGAGGTTCATCTCGACACCGCCGACCGCGTCGACGATGCCCGCGAACCCGGCGAAACCGATCTCCACGTAGTGGTCGATGTGCAGGCCGGTGTTGTACTCGATGGTCCTGACCAGGAGCGTGGGGCCGTCGAAGGCGTAGGCGGCGTTCAGCTTGTTCGGGCCCAGCGGGCCCTTGATCTTGCCGGACTCGGAGCCCTGGAACTTCGGGATCGTGACGTTCGAGTCACGCGGCAGCGACAGCAGCGTGGAGCCGTTGCTGCCGGTGTGCAGGATCATCATCGAGTCCGTGCGCTTGCCCTCGGCGGAGCCCGTGTGGAGCTTCTTCTTCTCCTCGGCGGACATGCCGGCGCGGCTGTCGGAGCCGACGATCAGGTAGTTCGTGCCCTCGCCGGTCTCCGGCCGGTCTATGACCTTGGAGAGATCCACGTCACGGTGGAGCTTGGAGTCGGCCCAGAAGTACGTTCCGACGGAGACCACGACCAGCGCGGTGACCAGCGTGATCGCGGTCCACTTGATCCGCTTCCGCCAGTTCGGCGCCGGGCGCCGCGGGTACGCGCCGTCTCCGCCGGGGCCCTGCGGGCCGCCGGGGCCGTTCCCGTACACGTGGCCGGTGTTGTAGTCGGAGTCGTACCCGTTGTCGTAGCCCTGGCCTTCGTCGTAGCCCTGGCCGTCGACGTACGAGGGCTGCCGGGGAACCCCGGTCCCGTACGGCGGCGCACCCTGGCCCGGGGCGGGTGCGGCGGGCCCACGACGGACCTGGCGCATGACGCGGGCGCTCTCAGGCTGTGCGCCTGCGCTGCCGCGTCCGTAGCGGTTGCTGCGGTTGTCGTCGGACCACCCGTCGGGCCAATCATTCATGCGGACCAGTGTGCCGCTCTCCACCAGGCGCCTTACAAGAGCGCAGGGAGATCTGGGTCACGCCTGTTGCAGAGCTGATGCAAATCGACGGCCGGGCGCCCGGCATAAGGTGGAGGACATGACAGACCAGGCCTCCAACCCGGAAAACGACATCCCGGGCAAGCCGACCTCCGCGTCCCGGACCACCCTCAGCCACATCATGACCCACAACGACACGAATCTTCTGGGGTCCGTGCACGGTGGCGTGATCATGAAGCTCGTCGACGACGCGGCGGGCGCCGTGGCGGGGCGGCACTCCGGCGGGCCCGCCGTCACCGCCTCGATGGACGAGATGGCCTTCCTCGAACCCGTCCGCGTGGGCGACCTGGTCCATGTGAAGGCCCAGGTCAACTGGACCGGGCGGACCTCGATGGAGGTCGGCGTGCGGGTCCTGGCCGAGCGCTGGAACGAGTCCACCCCGCCTCAGCAGGTCGGTTCGGCGTACCTCGTCTTCGCCGCCGTCGACGGGGACGGCAAGCCCCGCCGGGTGCCCCCGGTCGTCACCGAGACCGAGCGTGACGAGCGCCGCTTCCAGGAGGCGCAGATCCGGCGCACCCACCGGCTGGCCCGCCGCCGCGCGATCATGGACCTCCGCGAGAGGCGCGCCGCGGAAGGCCTCGACGACTGAGCCCGGACCCTCCGGCGCGAGTCCGGGCCGGGCGAGCGTCCGGGGTCAGGGGCACACCACCTGGTCGCCCGTCACGACCCCGGACTCCCCCTGGGCGGGGTCGTCGGCCCGTACCCGGGTGACCTTCCTGTAGTCCGCGCCGGCGATCACCTTCAGCAGCGGTCCCTGCCCGGGGACCGCGCGCAGCTCGGCACCGGGCAGCGCGGCCGCGAGGGACTTCGCGGAGCGGTCCCAGCGGGGGTCGTACGCGACGACGGTGCGCCGGACCCCGGAGTCGTGGCCCGTCGTGGGCCGGCCCGTCGTGCGGAACCCGGTGGCGGCGAGCGCGCCGTCGACCCGCTTGCCGAGACCCGTCGTGGAGGTCCCGTTCTCGATCTGGACCCGGATCTGCTGCGGGGCCACCGCGACCCGGAGGGCCTTCGGCCGCGGCGCCCGGGGTACCGCGAGCGGCTTGTCCTCCCGCAGCTCCCGGAACAGCTTCCGCGCCTTCGGCTCGTCCCATTTCAGGGTCGAGCCGATGCCTTTGACGGCATAGGCCATCTGTCCGATCGGCACGGTCGTGAACTCGGAAGAGGACGGCGAGAAGTTCCGCATCGCACGGCCCAGGTCCAGCAGCTCGTCGGTGCCGAACCCCTTGTCGGCCCGCACCGAGCTCAGCACCGCCCGGGTCACGTCCCGGAACCTCATCGGGTTCAGCAGCACCCCGGACGACGTTGCCTGGGACACGAGAGACGCCAGGAAGCGCTGCTGGCGCCTCATCCGGCCGAGGTCGGAGGAGCCGTCGGTGTGCCGGGACCGTACGTACTGGAGGGCCTGTCCGCCGCCCAGCAGATGCCGTCCCGCCGTCAGATCGAGGCCGGTGTAGCGGTCCTTCAGCGGCTGCGCGGTGCAGATACGGACGCCCCCGAGCACGTCGACCGTCTTCATGAAGCTGGTGAAGTCGACCTCCAGATAGTGGTCGATCTTCACGTGGGTCATGTCCTCGACGGTCCGCACGGTCAGGGTCGGGCCGCCCTCCGCGTACGCCGCGTTGAGCTTGAGGGCGTGGGGGCCGTGCCGCTTGCCGGTGACCGCGTCGGTGTGCTCGGGCGCCTCGGCGTAGGAGTCGCGCGGCAGGCTGACGATGCTGGCGCGCTCCCGGTCCTCCGAGATGTGCACGATCATGACCGTGTCGGTGCAGTGGCAGGGCGCGCCGCCGAGCCGGTACTTCCGCCGCTCCGCCTCGGTGACCTTCTCCCGGCCGTCGGTGCCGACCATCAGCAGATTCATGCCGTGCCCGCCCTCGGGCCGGTTCTTCATGTCCTTGAACGGGTCGACCCGGGCGATGTCCGCGTCCAGGCTGTTCAGCACCGCGTGCCCGATGCCCGCCGAGGCGAGGACCACCACGGAGACGGTGGTCAGCGCCCGCATGGCCCAGCGCGGCCTCCTGCGCCGTACGGGGCGTACGGGGCGTCCGTCTGAGCGCCGGGCCGGGCGCCGTGCGGGGGACGGCCGTGGGGGGCGCTGGGGGCGGACGGGGGAGCGGGGCGGCGTGGGCAAGGGGGAACACCTCCGCGAGGCGGGACGGGGGAGGGAAGCGTTCCGCGGGCCGGACGGAGCCGCGTTCCGCTGGGCGTGGGGATCCGTGAGCACGGTAGGCCGATACGATCTGCGGCCCGGTCCTTACGCCGGGCGGCGCGCGACCGTGTCCCCCGTTCGCGGTAACGTGAGCGCCGATGAGCGAGAAGTCTGACGTGCGGTCCTCCGCCGTTTCTGTGATCATGCCCGTCCTCAACGAGGAGCGGCATCTGCGCGGGGCCGTCCAAGCGATCCTGGCGCAGGAGTACGACGGCGAGATGGAGGTCGTGATCGCCATCGGTCCCTCCACGGACCGGACGGACGAGATCGCCGCCGAACTCGTCCGCGAGGACCCGAGGGTCCATACGGTGCCGAACCCGACCGGCCGTACGCCCGCGGCGCTGAACGCCGCGATCAAGGCGTCCCGGCACCCCGTCGTCGTGCGGGTCGACGGGCACGGCATCCTCTCCCCGAACTACATCGCCACCGCGGTGCGGCTCCTGGAGGAGACCGGCGCGCAGAACGTCGGCGGCATCATGCACGCCGAGGGCGAGAACGACTGGGAGCACGCCGTCGCGGCCGCCATGACGTCGAAGATCGGCGTGGGCAACGCCGCCTTCCACACGGGCGGTGAGGCGGGTCCGGCCGAGACCGTGTACCTCGGGGTGTTCCGGCGCGAGGCGCTGGAGCAGCAGGGCGGCTACAACGAGGAGTTCATCCGCGCCCAGGACTGGGAGCTGAACTTCCGTATCCGTGAGGCCGGCGGGCTCATCTGGTTCTCGCCCGAGCTGAAGGTGTCGTACCGTCCGAGGCCGTCCGTCAAGGCGCTCGCCAAGCAGTACAAGGACTACGGCCGCTGGCGGCACGTCGTCGCCCGCTACCACGAGGGCTCGATCAACCTGCGCTACCTGGCCCCGCCGACCGCCGTCTGCGCGATCGCCGCGGGCGTGGTCGTCGGCGCGGTCCTGACGCCGTGGGGTCTGGTCGTCCCGGCCGGTTATCTCGCGGCCATCGGGCTCGGCTCGCTGCCCGCGGGCAAGGGGCTGCCGCTGAAGGCCCGGCTGCAGATCCCCGTGGCCCTCGCGACGATGCACATGACCTGGGGCTGGGGCTTCCTGACGAGCCCGAAGGCGCTGGCCCGCAAGGTCATCGCGTCCCGTCGCCCCGCGGTCCTCAGCGGCGCCAACTGATCCTTTCCGTATACGCGTCGGGCCCCTCTCGGAATCGGGAGGGGCCCAACTTTCTTTCGCCGTCGGCCGGCTCTACGACCAGGTGTAGTTCGGGTCGACGTGCATGCAGGCGCCGGTGTCCGAGCCCTTGTCGAGCTTCGCGGACTTGGGCGTCGAGTCGTCGTCCTCGGGTGCCTTGTACGTCGTGCCCTCCCGCCAGTCGGCGCCGACGACGAGCGTGACCCCGGAGACGTCCGCCGACTTCTCCACCGCGTGGGTCGAGATCCCGAGGGACTTGGCGACCCGCAGGGCGTCACCCTCCAGATCGGCGCTCGGGTAGCGGATCACCGTGGTGTCCTCGGCCGTCGACGTCGACGGGTCTGCCTTCGCCTGCGTGAACCCCTCGCCGACGAGCAGCTCGCTCACCGCGCTCGCGCGTCCGGGCACCGGGGCGAGCGCGGTGGTGCGGGTGCCGTTCTGCACCTGTACCGCGATCTTGTCGTCCGCCGCGGCAGGGTCCGAGGAGGTCCTCTCCGCGGTCTTCTTCTTGTCCTTGCCGTCCAGCGCGATGTCCTCACGCAGCAGCCGCCAGACCTTGTCCGCGTCCGTCGGCTTGGGCAGCACGCGGTTGCCGTCGCTGGAGTACACCCACGGCATGGTGGTCATGGTGATGCGCTTGGTCGGAACCTTCTTCAGTTCGTTGCTGAGGTCGTACAGCTCGGTGACCGAGCCCAGACCCTGGTCGACCGTCAGGGCGCTGGTGGCCGTCTCGGCGAGGCCGCGCAGCTTGCCCGGGTTGCTCAGAGTGGCGTTCTCCCGGAGCTGGCGCACCATCGAGTTCATGTACTGGTGCTGGGCCTTGGTCCGGCCGATGTCGCTGCCGTCCTCGAAGCCGTACCGCGTCCGCAGCCACTGCAGGGCCTGCTTGCCCTTGACGGACGTCGTGCCCTTCTCGAGCTTGAGCCCGGAGCCGTGACCGGTGGAGGTGTGCGAGTAGATGTTGGCGTCCACACAGACGGGGACGCCGCCGATCGCGTCGGCCATCGACACGACACCCGCGAAGTCGACCATGATGAAGTGGTCGATGTGAATGTCGGTCAGCTTCTCCCAGGTGGCGACCGTGCAGCCGGGGCCGCCGCGGCCCAGCGAGTCGTTCGTCATCGTGAGCGAGGTGCTCTCGGCGTAGGTCGTCCCGGTTTTCGGGTCGGTGCACTTGGGTATCTGAAGCAGGGTGTCGCGCGGCATGCTCACGACCGACATGTTGGTGCGGTCCGCGGACAGGTGCAGCAGCATCTGGACGTCCGCGCGGGCCGGTGTGTCGAAGGTGTCCTTCGCGCCGCCGAGCTTCTGGTTCTCGGTGGAGTTCCGTGCGTCCGAGCCGATCAGCAGGATGTTCAGCGGGGTCTGGCCCGCCGCGTTCGGTTTCGTCTTCGCGGCGCGGTCCTTCGCGTCGCCGATGTTCAGGTCGTCGTGCTTGAGGTTGTTGTTCAGGTGCCGGTAGTAGAGATAGCCGGCGCCCGCGGTGCCGAGTATCAGGACCGACAGCACCAGCGCCGACCAGCGAAGTATTCGGCGTCTGCGCCGGGGGCGGCCCGGGGGCCGGTGCCGTCCCTCGTCCCCGTCGTGCGGACCCTGCCCCTTCGGGCCGGGCGGCACGGGGCCGTCGGCGGGGCGTGTGCCGTCACCGTCGGGCCGGGTGCGGGCGCCGTCCGCCGTCCGAACGGACTCGCCGCCCTCGTCGTACATGCTGTCGTCCCAGCCCAGTTCGCCGGCTTGCGGGACACGCGGTCGTGCTCCCTCCCCGCGCACACTGCTTTGCGCCATCTCCCAGCCTCTCCCCACCCTGCGCCTGACAAACGGGTCCGTCGGGCGTGGGGGGGGGGGGGGGGGGGCGCCGGCCCCCCCCCCCCCCCCCCCCCGCGCCCCCCCGCCCCCCCCCCGACGAAGAATAGAAGACCCCAGAGAGGTAGAACAGGGGGC
>NZ_JBHYXD010000054.1:26327-33710 GCF_042751995.1 Streptomyces sp. NPDC059371
GCCCAAACCCCCCCCCCCCCCCCCCCCGGCCCCCAAACTCGGGGTGCGGCGGGGGCGCGGGGGGGGGTTCCCCCCCGCCGCCCCCACAACCGCTCGCGCCCTGTAGGACGCCTGACGAACCCGTTAGGTCACTTCGCGCACACCGTTTTGTCCGCCGTGGACTTCTCCACGTCGGGCGCCTTCGTCGCAGCGGTCAAAGGCACACCGGCGCCCTTGAAGTCCTTGCCCAGGGTCAGCACGATCGCGGGCAGCCCCTGTGAGTTCTTCTCGCTCTTGCCGGGCTTCATCGCCGAGCCGGACAGACCCATGAGATCCGCCAGCTTGCGTGCCTGGTCGGCCTGGTCGGGAGAGTACTCCAGGGTCGTCTTGCCGAGTGTTTCGTCGGCGTTGCCGAGCTGGCTGGACTTGAGCACGCCCTCATCATTCTGCAGCCAGTTAAGAGTTTCCTGTGCGGAGCCCGCCTCGGCCCCGCCGTTGTAGATGTCGACGCGGATGTCGGAGGCGGCGGAGCGGGAGCCCTTGAGGCGGGCGGCCACCGCGGCCTTCTCCTTCTTCTCCCTCTGCTTCACGGCGGTGAAGGAGACGTCGTTCTTGATCGCGTCGAAGACCGACTGGGCCGTGTTCGGGTTGACCACGACGGTGGCGTGCACCTTCTCGGCCGGGTTGTCTATCACCGGGACCGTGGTGAAGGTGATGTTCTTCGTCGGCACCTTCTTCAGCTCCAGGGCCATGTCCTTGAGCGTGCTGACGCTGCCGATGCCGGTGTCGACGGTCAGCGCCTTGGTGGCGGCCTCGGCCAGCTTGTACAGCTTGGTTGGGTTGGTGAGGGTGTTGCTGGAGCTCATCTTGCGCATCAGGGAGCCGATGAACTGCTGCTGCACCTTGATGCGGTCGAGGTCGCCCTGGTTGCCGAAGCTGTGCCGGGTGCGTACGAAGGCGAGGGCCTGCTCGCCCTCGATGGTGTGCTTGCCGGCCGAGAGCTTGAGGTGCGAGTCGGGGTCGTTGACGTCCTTGGCGACACAGACGTCGACACCGTCGACCGCGGTGGTCAGCGTCTTGACGGCGTTGAAGTCGGCCATCATGAAGTGGTCGACCGTGATGCCGGTGACGGCCTTGACCGTGTCCATCGTGCAGCCGGGGTTGCGGTCCTCCTGGCCGAGGCTGGTGTTGAAACGGACGTTCTCGGAAGGCTTGATGACCTTCTCGCTGCCGTCCTCCTGCTTCGACTTGCACTCGGGGATGTCGACGATGAGGTCGCGCGGAATGCTCATCGCGGTCGCGTTCGTCCGGTCCTTGGAGACGTGCAGCAGGATGTTCGTGTCCGCGTGCCCGACGCTGTTCTTGTCGCCGTAGCCCTCGTTGCCCGCACCGGTGCGCTTGTCGGTGCCGATGATGAGGATGTTGAAGGCCTCGTCCTTGCTGAAGCCGTTCTTGGCCGAACCGCCGACGTCCTCGGTCTGGACGTTGCCCTCAAGGTGCTTGAGATAGGCGTACGCGGCGCCCGTGACGGCCACCAGGACCAGCGCCATGATGCCGCCGGTCCAGAGCAGCACCTTCTTCGCCTTCGACTTCTTGGGCGCCTTGGTGCGCCCGCGCCGCCGCCCGGGAAGGGGCTCCGGCGGCTCGGCGCGCCGCCGGCGCTGTCCCGGCACGTCGGGGCCTGGTGCCCCGCGTTCCCGTCCTGGTGCCTCACGGTCCCGTCCCGGTGCCGCGCGGTCCCGGCCCGGCGCGCCACGGGTGCGCGTCGCCGCGGAGGGATTTCCCCTCCGCGGCCGCGGCACAGCCGGTTGCGCTCCGGAAGGGGGCAGTCGCAGTTCGTATTCACCGGTGTTCGGGTTGAGCACCCACTGGTCTGCGGGGTCGATGTTGTCCGCCCGCCCACGGCCTTGCGCGTCCACGGTTGTCTGAATCCTCCGTCGGGGCCACGCGGCGCCTTTTCCCCCTCGAAAGGCGCTCGGGTCTCGGTCAAGCAGTGCGCGACCCCCAAGGACTGACCTTGTGGCCGGGTGCACCGGATCGCTCACACTATCCGCCGAGTTCAACGTCCAGCGACGGCCGTGACAAATTCGACGTTCCTACAACCGGGCAATCCGCCCTATTTTCAGAGACTTCTTAGCTCGCCTGTTCCCCGCCTTGGTGCTCGCTTTACCCGCAGGCGTCCTGAGCGGCCGTGTTGCCGCGGAAAGTCGGAGCCGGATCAGGGGTTCCGGAGAGCCGGGCAACCCCTATTGACGTCGACATTCCGTCGCCGGCCGACTCCCCTTCGTAGTCGCGGAAGGAGTTCCCGTACAGATTCACGGAATGCGGCGGCTGCCCCTGGGCCGGTCTCGCGGGCGGCTCCTTCACGACCACGACGGGCTCGTCCGCGCGCAGTCGCCCGAAGAGCCGGGCCGCCGCCGGCTTCACGAGCTGATCACGGTTGGCGTTGAGGACGTAGGACCTCCGGGGCACGGTCAGGAACCGGATGTCCTCGGTGGGGATGTCACGCATGCCGCGAGCAAGGTCGTACAGGCCGCGCAGACTCGCGAGTCCCGGGTCGGTGGTCAGCGACGAGGTGGCCGCGTCCAGCACCGGATACAGCTTCGTCGGGTTGAGCAGGACGTCGTCGCCGCGCACCTTGCTGATCAGCGCGCCGAGGAACTTCTGCTGGCGGTCCATGCGGTCGGTGTCGCTGCCGTTGCCGATGCTCTTGCGGGCGCGCACGTAGCCGAGCGCCTGTTCGCCGTTCAGCACGACCTTGCCCGCGGGCAGGTTCAGCTTCGCCGCCTTGTCGTGGATCGGCTTCCTCAGGCACACCTGGACGCCGTCCACCGCGTCGACCATGTCCTTGAAGCCGTGGAAGTCCACCACCATGTGATGGTCGACGCGGATGTTCGTGAGCTTCTCGACGGTCCGGATCGTGCAGGCCGAGCCGCCCACCTCGAAGGCGTAGTTGAACATCGCGAACATGGGCTCGGTGCGGGTGCCGTCGGGGCGCCGGCAGCTCGGCACGTCCACCATCAGATCGCGGGGCAGCGACATGGCGGTCGCGCTGTGCCGGTTCGCCGAGAGGTGCAGCAGGATCGTGGTGTCGGACCGTTCCGTCCCCGAGTCGCGCCCGTACTTCTTGTTCCCGGCGCCCGAGCGCGAGTCGGACCCGATCAGCAGGATGTTCTGCGCGCCGCGGACCAGCGCGGTCGGCCGTTCCTTCTCGTACCGGGCGAGCTCGGCGGCCGCGTCGTTGTCGGCCGTGATGTTCCCGTTCAGCTTCTCGTAGGCGGCCCAGCCGACCGCCACGGCGCCCAGGACCACCACGGCCGCCCCGGTCGCCGTCCAGCGCAGCCAGCGCCGCCGCCGGCGCCCGGCCCCGGTGGGCGACGCTCCCGGCCCCTGGTCCTCCGGGCTTCCGGAGGGAGTGCCCGCGGTGTCGGTCACGTCGGGACCACCACCCCTCATGGCGTACGAGCGTGTCTCGCTGCTCCTACGACCATGTCCCGACGCGGCAGGTGTGGGGTGCCGATGATGGGCCGAACGGGGGACACCCCGGCGCGGAGGGCGCCCGGCACGGGGGACGCCCCGGCGCCGACGGGTGCCCTCGGCCGGCCCGCCGGGGACAGGGTTCTAGCGCGCCGTCGCGGTCACCCGCTCGCTTTCGATGCGCCGGGCGAGCGCGTCGTCGTCCAGCCGGTCGAGATGGCGGCACAGCACCACCGACCCGCCGGTCGCGAGCGGCGCGTACAGACCCGCGGTCACGCCCTCCCAGGTGTCGTACGGGAGCGCCGACAGGATGCGGGAACCGGGGCCCGTCAGATCCAGCCCGGGAGCGTCGCCGCGGGCCTGCTCCACGACCTCCGCGCCCGTGAGCGTGGCCCCGGCGACGATCAGGGCCCGGTCCTCCGGGTCGACCGGCGCGTACGGCGCGAAACGGTCGCCCTGGCTCGGCACCTCGACGGCGTAGTCGGCGTAGCCCGCGGGCGGTGTCGGGAAGCGGCGGCCGAGCGGGGCGAGCGAGAGGGCGACGCGCTCGCCGGAACAGGCGAGCCCGGCGTCGAACCGGCCGGGGCCCGCGACGACGTGGTCGGCGGCCGCCGGGTCGCCGCCGAGATCCGCGACGACACCCACCGAGGAGCAGGCGAGCAGCCACACCGCCGTCTGCCAGTGCGCGGGCAGCAGCAGCGCGACCCGCTCGCCGGGCTCGGCGGACATCTCGTTCTGGAGCAGGTTGGCGGTCTTGGCCACCCAATTGGCGAAGGTGGCCACTGACAATTCGACCCGTTCGCCCGTCGCGTCGTCGTAGAAGGTCACCAAAGGACGCGCGGGGTCCTCGGAGAGCGCGGATCGCAGCAGGTCGGCAGGGGTGCGGTCGGTGGCTTTCACGCGCGCAAGCGTACGCGGGGGCGCCGCGCGGCACGGGCCGAGCGCGCCACCGGTTCGGCGGAGCACGGTCCGACGGTCCGTCAATTCCGCGATGGACAGATATGTATGACTATGTCCAGGATCAGGAGCATGCGTGGATTCCTTGCTTCCTCGGTCGGCGTCACCTGCGCGGCCGCTCTCGCCCTGCCCCTCACTCTGCCCGCCACCCCGGCACAGGCCGGGCCGGCGACGCTGACATCGGAGGCCGCCGCTCCCGGCAGCACCCAGTCCCTGCCTCTCGTCCCCCTCACCCGCAGACGCACGCTCGGCCAGACCGCCTCGACACAGGGCCTCACCCGCCGGAACGTACGGCCCTTCTCGCTGGTCGGCGTGGTCTGGGACGACCCGGCCACCGAACTGAACGGCCGTGTCCAGGTCCGCACCCGGGCGACCGGCACCGGCGACTGGTCGGACTGGCAGGACGTCGAGGCCCACAACGACGAGCACGCCGCCGACCCGGACACGGCCGAGAGCGCGTCGAGCCGGGTGCACGGTTCCACGGCACCCCTGTGGGTGGGGGACTCGGACGGCGTCGAAATCCGCGTCGAGGCGGAGCAGGTGGCGCGGAACACCGCGGACGGTCAGGAGCCCGAGGAGGGTGCCGCGGACGGTCAGGAGTTCGAGGAGGGTGCCGCGGACGGCCCCGAGACCAGACGCGGCCCCGAGCCCAGACGCGGCCCCGAGGCCGGACGCGCGGCCGCCCCCGCCGCCGCGTCGCTGCCCGGCGGCCTGCGCCTCGAACTGGTCGACCCCGGCGGGGACCCCCCGGGCCCGGACGCCCGGACGGCCGGACGGACCGGGGGCGCGCCCGCCGGCCTGCGCGCCAGGAGCCTGCACGGGAGCGTGCAGGCGGGCGTATCGGACGGCCTGCGTGCGGGAGCGACCGAGATCCCCGCGCTCTCCCGGGCGGAGACGCGGCGCACGTACTTCCCCGGCGGCACGGCCCAGCGGCGCCTGACGCCCTACATCGGACCGCGCCCCCGGATCGTCACGCGGCGCGGCTGGGGCGCGAACGAGAACCTGCGCGAGCGCGGCTTCCTCTACACGAAGACGGTCAAGGCCGCCTTCGTGCACCACACCGCGTCGGGCAACAAGTACACCTGCGCGCAGGTGCCTTCGGTCATCCGCAGTATCTACCGCTATCACGTGGTGAGCAGCGGCTGGCGTGACATCGGCTACAACTTCCTCGTCGACAAGTGCGGCAACATCTACGAGGGCCGTGCGGGAGGCGTCGCGAAGGCGGTCCAGGGCGCCCACACCCGCGGGTTCAACACGAACAGCATGGGGATCGCCGTGATCGGCACGTTCGGTGCCACGAAGCCCACCGACGCCACGCTCAAGGCCATCGCCCGGCTCACGGCATGGAAACTCGGTCTGTACGGTGCCAATCCGCGTGGCAAGACATACCTGAAGTCGGCCGGTGGCAATCTCTACCGAAAAGGAAAGAACGTACGACTGAATGTGATCTCCGGCCATCGGGACGGGTTCGCCACGGAGTGCCCCGGACGGCTTCTCTACGGCAAGCTCGGCTCCGCCCGGACGACCGCGGCCCGCTACCAGGGCCGGTAGACCGCCGTACGGCCGCCGGGAGCGGCCCGGCCGGCGACGGACCGGCCGGGCCTCGCCGGCGGAGATCACCCGACGTCACGGCAGAGGCCCGTCGAAGGACACCGCACGGCCATCGAGGGCGCCATCGAACGGTCTGCATACACTGGCCGGCCGAAAGACAGTTCGGCCGGTCCCGGCAGGAAGCAGAGACGACAGGTGACAGAAGCGATCCTCCTGGTCGGCGGCAGAGGCACCCGGCTGCGCCCGCTCACCGTGCGCACGCCCAAGCCGATGGTTCCGGCGGCCGGTGTCCCCTTCCTCACGCACCAGCTCGCGCGGGCGCGCGCGGCGGGCGTCGAGCACATCGTGCTGGCGACCTCCTACCTCGCCGAGGTCTTCGAGCCGTACTTCGGCGACGGGTCCTCGCTGGGCCTCCATCTCGAGTACGTCACCGAGGACGAGCCGCTGGGCACCGGCGGCGCCATCCGCAACGTGGCCTCCCGGCTCCGCTCGGGCCCCGACGACCCGGTCCTGATCTTCAACGGCGACATCCTCACGGGCCTGGACATCCCCGCGCTGGTCGCGGTCCACGAGTCGACCGGCGCGGACGTCTCCCTGCACCTCACCCGCGTGGAGGACCCGCGCGCGTTCGGCCTGGTCCCCACCGACACCACCGGGCGCGTCACGGCCTTCCTGGAGAAGCCGCAGAGCCCGGAGGAGATCGTCACCGACCAGATCAACGCGGGGGCCTACGTCTTCCGCCGCTCGGTCATCGACACGATCCCCGCGGGCCGCCCTGTCTCGGTCGAGCGCGAGACCTTCCCGGAGCTCCTGGCCACCGGCGCCCATCTCCAGGGCATGGTCGACTCCACCTACTGGCTGGACCTCGGCACCCCGCAGGCCTTCGTCCGCGGCTCCGCCGACCTGGTGCTCGGGCGCGCCCCGTCCCCGGCCGTCCCCGGCCGCTGCGGCGACCGCCTGGTCCTGCCCTCGGCCACGGTGGCCCCCGACGCCAAGCTCACCGGTGGCACGGTGGTCGGCGAGGGCGCCCGTATCGGCGAGGGCGCCCGGATCACCGGCAGCACGATCCTCGCCGGAGCCGTCGTCGAACCCGGCGCGGTCGTCACCGACTCCTTCGTCGGCGCCGGCGCCCGCATCGGCGAACGCACCGTCCTGACCGGCACGGTCATCGGCGACGGCGCGGTGGTCGGCCCCGACAACGAACTCCGCGAGGGAGTCCGAGTCTGGTGCGACGCCCAACTCCCGGCAGCCACGCTGCGCTTCTCCTCGGACCAGTGACCCCGCCACACCCGCCGGAGGGGCAAAGATCCAGCCCCTCCGGCGGGAGAGAAATTCAGCCCCTCCGGCGTCTGTGGAGCGGGGTGCGGGGCGGAGCCCCGGGGGCGGTAGGTCAGACGGGGCCGAGCCGTCTGTCGGGGG
>NZ_JBHYXD010000054.1:33720-57637 GCF_042751995.1 Streptomyces sp. NPDC059371
GGGCCCCCCCCCCCCCCCCCCGGGGCCGGGGAGGGGGGGGGGGGGGGGGGGGCGAAAACCGTCTGTGCGGAGGACCTGGCATGGGCGGAGAGGCGGCACGGGCGTGGCACGGGCGGAGGAGCGCCGAACCCCGAAGTTCGCCAAAGCCGGCCTAGAGCAGCCCGATGTCCGTACGCGGCATCTTCGGCGTACGCCGCGGCGGCGT
Organism: Streptomyces sp. NPDC059371; assembly: GCF_042751995.1. Lineage (NCBI taxonomy): Bacteria > Bacillati > Actinomycetota > Actinomycetes > Kitasatosporales > Streptomycetaceae > Streptomyces > Streptomyces sp. NPDC059371. The sequence goes on from NZ_JBHYXD010000054.1 coordinate 33,926, forward strand.
ACGCCCGGAGAGCAGAATCAACCGAGCGGCCCGATGCCGCTGCCCGGCATACGGCTCCAACAACTCCAGCATGACGGAGTCGTCCGCGTCCCGGTCCCCCGCCAACGCCCACCCCACGATCCCCGGCAGATGCAGATCCCCCACGGTGACGGAATCCGCCGAACCATGACTCCGCTGCACGACCTCCGCGGACGTCCACGGCCCGACACCGGGCACCAGCTCCAGCCGCCGTCGCGCCCGCACGGGATCGAACCCGACGGCCTCCTCCAGCCGCGCGGCGACCCGTACGGCCCGCAGAATCGTCGCGGCCCGCTTGTCGTCGACCCCGGCCCGGTGCCACTCCCAGGACGGGATCAGCGCCCACGTCCGCGGCGCGGGCATGACGTACATCCGCTCGGGAGCGGGCCCCGGCGCCGGCTCCCCGAACGTCCGGACGAGCAACCGCCACGCCCGGTAGGCCTCGTCGGTGGTGACCTTCTGCTCCAGGACTGACGGGATCAGCGACTCCATCACGAGCCCGGTCCGCACCAGTCTCAGACCGGGCCGCCGATGCCGGGCGAGCGCGACCAGCCGGTGCCGTGGCTCGAAGGCTCCGGGATCGTCGGCGGCGCCGAGCAGGTCGGGGAGCCGGTCGAGGAGCCAATCGGCCCCCGGTCCCCAGGCCGTGCCCCGGGCCACCCCGTCGCGCAGGGCGACCCGCAGCGTTCCCGGCCCGGCGGGCGTTCGGCTGGTCCGCCAGACGGAGCCGTCGGGCGTCGTGCGGAACGTCGGATCGCCCGGTCCGCGGCGCAGCGGTCCGAGGACGAGCCCGAGATCCAGCGGCCCGTCGGGGGTCCAGGTACGGACGCGTCCGGGCTCGGCCGCTTGATGGGGCACTCCGCCCGCCACACCGCCGGGAGTCCCGCCGGGCACCACGACATGACCGCCGCGCACGGTCGTGCGCGTCGGCCGGGGAGCGAAACGTCCAGACACGGATGAGGTCCTAGGGATACTCGGGCTGCCTTACGAGGGTAGGCGCTCCCTCCAGAACCGGACGCCCCTCCACCCGAACCGGACCGCCGGGACCGCCCGAACCGGACCGCCGGGACCACCTGGACCACCCGAACCGGACCGCCGGGACCGCCCGCCTTCGCCGGGACCGGGCCGTCACCCGGATCAGACCGAGGCCGTCCAGGCCCAGACCGGCCCCCGCCGGGTCGGACCGGCGTCCCCAAAGACCGATGGCGCCCTCCGAGCCCCGGACCGAACCCTCAGCCCCACTGCGAAGGCGCCCCGCCAGTCACCGCACCTCGACGAAAGCGGCAGCGTCCCGCTCCGGCCGGGCCCTCGGCTCCTCCGCCGCGTGTCCGACGGCCACGGCCCCCATCGGGTCCCAGTTCTCCGGCAGCTCCAGCACCTCACGGACGACGTCACGGCAGAACATCGTCGACGACACCCACGCGGAGCCCAGCCGCTCCCCGGCCAGCGCGACCAGGAAGTTCTGCACGCCCGCCCCGGTGGCGACCACGAACATCTCGCGCTCGGCGCCGTCGCGCCGCACGTCGCCGTATGTGTGCGACCCGTCCATGACGAGGCACGGCACCACGAGGTACGGCGCCTTGCGCAGCACGTCGCCCCGCCGGACCCGCTTGGAGATGGACTCCTCGCTCTTCCCGTCGCCCCGCAGATCCGCGATCCACGCGTCCCGCATGGCGTCGAGCAGCCGCGTCCGCGACCGCTCGGACTCCAGGAGCACGAACCGCCAGGGCGTGGTGTGGTGCGGCGCGGGAGCGGTCACCGCCGCCGCGACCGCGCGGCGCACGGCACCGGGGTCGACGGGTTCGTCGGTGAAGGCCCGTACCGTACGCCGCTGGGTCACGGCCTCCCGTACGGCCTCCGAGGTGCCGAGGCGGAACATGTCGTCCCGCGCGTCGCGCACCATCGCCCGCGCCCCCGTGTCGTCCCCCTCGGCCACCAGGTGCGCCAGCCCGCGCACGACGGCGACGGGCAGCCCGGAGGCCTTGCCCTTGACCAGGTCACCGGCGGCGGCCAGCTCGTCGGCGAGGGCCACGACGGTCGCGTTCAGCGGGTTGCCGTGCGCGTCGGTGCGGCCGCGCAGGTCGTCCAGCACCCGGACGCCCGCGGCGCCGATGGCGACGTCGGTGAGCCCGGTGCGCCACGGCCGCCCGAAGGTGTCCGTGATCACCACACCGACGTCGACGCCGAGCGCGTCCCGCAGTCCCTCACGGATCGCCCGCGCCGAGGCGTCGGGGTCCTCGGGCAGCAACAGTACGGTCCCGGCGGGGGTGTTGGAGGCGTCGACCCCGGCGGCGGCCATCACGAGACCCTGCCGGTTCTCGACGATCCGCAGCATGCCGCGCCGTGCCACGACCCGGACGGTCTCGGCGTCGATGGCGTCCTCACGGTCGGCGGCCTCGACCGTCCGGCCCTCAGCCTTCGACACGATCTTGGAGGTGACGAGCAGCACGTCCCCGTCCGCGAGCCCGGGCCCGGCCGTCGCGATGAGTTTCGCCAGGTCGTCCCCCTGGCGCACCTCGGGAAGTCCGGCCGGCGCCCACACCCGGTAGCCCGCGTCGGCGGGCCGCTCCCGGTGTTCCCCGCCGGTGTGTGTTCCGGCGGGCCCGGCCTCGCCGGGAACCGCCGCGTCCATGGTGCTCACGGCGTCCGAACCTCCTCCGCCAGTGCCAGCGCCTCCCGCGCCATCCGCGCGGTCGCGTCGAGGTCGGACATCATCAGGGGTACGGCTCGGCAGCGGATGCCGGCCGCCTCGACGCGCTCCGCGGCGGAGGCGTCGACCGTGTCGACGAGCCAGCCGTCCAGGAGGCCCGAGCCGTAGTGTTCGGCGACCGCCGCGGCGGTCGACTCGACGCCCACCGCGGCCAGCACCTTGTCGGCCATGCCGCGCACGGGCGCGTCACCGACGATGGGGGAGAGGCCGACGACCGGCACGCCCGCCTCGGCGATGGCCTCGCGGATACCGGGCACGGCGAGGATCGTGCCGACGGAGACGACGGGGTTGGACGGGGGGAAGAGGATGACGTCCGCCCCGGCGATGGCCTCCAGCACCCCGGGAGCGGGCTTCGCCTGTTCGGCGCCGACCGGCACGATCGCCTCGGCCGGCACGGAGGCCCGCAGCCGCACCCAGTACTCCTGGAAATGGATCACCTTGCGCTCGCCGGCGGCCCCGGCCGGGTCGCCCTCCGGCAGTGTCACGGCGACATGGGTCTCGACCCGGTCGTCGGACATGGGGATGAGACGCACGCCCGGCTTCCACCGGTCGCACAGGGCTTCCGTGACGGCGCTGAGCGGATAGCCGGCGCCCAGCATCTGCGTCCGCACGATGTGCGTCGCGAAGTCCCGGTCGCCGAGCCCGAACCACTCGGGTCCGAGCCCGTACGCCGCGAGCTCCTCCTTCAGATGGAAGGTCTCGTCGGCCCGCCCCCAGCCCTGCTCCTCGTTGATGCCCCCGCCGAGCGTGTACATCACCGTGTCGAGGTCCGGGCAGACCTTCAGCCCGAAGAGGTGGATGTCGTCGCCGGTGTTGCCGATGACCGTGATGTCCGCGTCCGGCACGGCCCGCTGGAGACCACGCAGGAACCGTGCACCACCGATACCGCCTGCCAGAACCACAATGCGCATGGGGTTCAGTCTCGCAGGCGGGTACGACAACGCGTCAGCCGGTCGCGGGACTCCGGCGACGGCGGGCCGCCGTCCGGCGCGAACGTGTCACACCGTTTCGGCGACCGCGCAACGCGCCGCGTGCATCGGCATCTCGACGAGGCCCGGGTAGTAGACGTGCAGGCTGACGGCCGGTTCGAGCGTGTCGTTGACGACCTCGTGGACGTAGCCGGGCGCGAACACGCGCTGCGCGCCGGAGCCCAGGGCGCGCGTGCCGCGCTCCGTGTGCTCGGTCAGCGCGCCGTCGAGGACCGTCAGCACGCCGGAGGAGCCGCCGTGGTCGTGCAGCCCGCTGCCCTGTCCGGGCACCCAGGACAGGAGCCACACCTCGTAGCCGGGCCCCGTGCGCAGCCGGTGGTACCAGCGCGAGGCGGCGTCGTAGCGGACGAGGTGTTCCCACTGGGAGCGGTCTGCGGCGATGGAGCGCGCCAGGCCGGCGAACTCGGCCACGGTGGAGGGGTGTTCGCGCGGCGGCTGGAGCAGGTGCGGGACTTCGAGGATGTCGCCGGCGATCTGGAGGTCGCTGTCGCTGTTCATGGGTGCGGTGGTTCCTCGGCGGGAGAGTGCTGGGGTGTCGCTTGCCGTTTCCGCCCGGGTCGCGGGCGGGGGTTCCGCCCTGGTCAGGAGCGGGAGGAGCCCTGGTGCGGGCAGTGGGGGCGGATTCGCCTCAGTGGCGGCGAGGCAGCCGGAGCGCGGTAGGGCTCAACAGCTGGAACAGCAACAACAGCTACAGCGCGCGCGGGCGGCACCGAGGGACCCGGCGGTGCGGGTCGAGGTGAATGCCGAGTGAGCGAGCATGCCCACAAGGACACCGGTTCACACCTCGACTGTCAACTGCATGTCCGGTATGTGGGAGATGTTTCACCTCATCCGGTTCATCTGACAGGCGAAAGGTTTGTTCAGGCGACTCCCCGGACACATGGCGCACAACCGGGTGAACAAACCTCGCCGCGGACCCGTGATCTAAATGTGATCAGTTTCGCTTCGGGGTCTGCGTCGGAACGAGATCGAACGCCTGGACGTCCTCCTCTGTGAGGGGGCGGGCGTCTGACCTGGCCTCTTGGGCTGTCAGGGTTTATGCCGATTTGAACACTTTCCGCATAGCCTTGGTTCCGCAGAGTGAATAAGGGGCCCAATAGCAGATCTCGGCTTGACTGGCCCGGATCGGCACACTTGTAATTTCACTCGTGTCGTTCAGCCGAAATCGGTAACGGCAGCATCACGGGGACGCGAAAGACAGACGAGGGGCGCACATGACCGAGCTGGTGCAGCAACTGCTGGTCGACGACGCGGACGAGGAACTCGGCTGGCAGGAGCGCGCGCTGTGCGCCCAGACCGACCCCGAGTCCTTCTTTCCCGAGAAGGGCGGCTCCACCCGCGAGGCCAAGAAGGTCTGCCTGGCCTGTGAGGTCCGCTCCGAGTGCCTCGAATACGCGCTCGCCAACGACGAACGGTTCGGCATCTGGGGCGGTCTGTCCGAGCGGGAACGGCGTCGTCTGAAGAAGGCCGCTGTCTGAGAAAGGCCGCACGGACGAGCGGACGCGGAACACCGGTCCCCACCCGCGGGTGCCACTGACCAAACGGCACACACACTTACGTAAGGAACGGCCCGGCGCACGTGGGTTATCCACAGGCGGCGGGCCGCCGTCTTTCCCAGCCGTTAGTGTGGGCCCTCGTCCGAGACGTCCCGCTGTCCCCGCCGGACACAGACGTCCACCGCAGTCCATCGAACCGGGGCCCGTACCTCGATGTCCGTGCACAGCCTTTCGGCAGCCAGTAACGACGCCGCTGCCGCCCCTGAGTTCCCGCGCCACGTGGTGACCGCGGTGCTCGTCTCCCACGACGGCGCCCGCTGGCTGCCACAGGCGCTCGCCGGGCTGCTCGGCCAGGACCGCCCCGTGCAGAACGCGATGGCGGCCGACACCGGCAGCGCGGACGCGTCCGCCGAACTGCTCACCGAGGCGCTCGGCGCCGACCGCGTGCTCCACCTGGCGCGGCGCACCGGCTTCGGCCAGGCCGTCGAGGAGGTGTCCCGCACCGCCCCCGAGCTCACCCCGGACGACCTGCCCTACCTCAAGCGTCCGAGCGGCTGGGACCCCGTCACCCGCAGCTGGCGCGACGACACCTACGACCTGCCGGAGCTCCCGCACGGCGAGCCCGAGCAATGGCTCTGGCTGCTGCACGACGACAGCGCCCCCGAGCCCGACGCCCTGGCCCAGCTCCTGCGCGTCGTGGAGAACGAGCGGGAGCTCGGCCAGGACGTGGCCGTCGTCGGCCCCAAGCTCCGCGGCTGGTACGACCGCCGGCAGCTCCTCGAGGTCGGCGTCACCATCGCCAACTCGGGCCGCCGCTGGACCGGTCTGGACCGGCGAGAGCAGGACCAGGGACAGCACGACCACGTCCACCCGGTGCTGTCCGTGTCCACCGCGGGCATGCTGATCCGCCGCGACGTCTTCGAGGAACTCGGCGGCTTCGACCGCCGACTGCCCCTGATGCGCGACGACGTCGACCTGTGCTGGCGCGCCCAGGCCGCCGGCCACCGGGTGCTCGTCGCCCCGGAAGCCGTCGTCCGGCACGCCGAGGCGGCCTCCCGCGAGCGCCGCGCCGTCGACTGTGTGGGCCGCACCTCCGCGTCCCCGCACAAGGTCGACAAAGCGGGCGCCGTCTACACCCTCCTCGTCAATGCCCGTACGGCGCAGCTCCCCTGGATCCTGATCCGCCTCGTCCTCGGCACCCTGGTGCGCACCCTCGCCTACCTCGTGGGCAAGGTCCCCGGACAGGCCGTCGATGAGATCCGCGGCCTCCTGGGCACCCTGCTGCGCCCCGAGCGGATCATCGCCGGCCGGCGCAGGCGCGGCCGCCCGCAGGTCGACAAGGATGAACTGCGGCCCCTGTTCCCGCCCGCGGGCGCCACCGTGCGGGCCACGATCGAGCAGGTCGCCGGCAACCTGATGAGCGACTCCGACCCCGATGCCGTCACCGGCGCCGGACGGCACGGAGGCGCCGTCGAGTCCGGACCGGGCGGCGACGACGGCGACTTCCTGGAGATCGAGCAGTTCGCCCGGATCAAGCGCATCGCGCGCAACCCCGGCCCGATGCTGTTCCTGGTGCTCCTGTTCGTCTCGCTCCTCGCGTGCCGCGAACTGCTCGGCGGCGGGGCCCTCTCGGGCGGTGCGCTGCTGCCCGCTCCCTCCGACGCCTCCGACCTGTGGGCGCGTTACCTCGACGGCTGGCATCCGGTCGGCGCGGGCTCCACCCGGTCCGCCCCGCCCTACCTCGCGATCGTCGCGCTGCTGGCCTCCGCGCTCCTCGGTTCCACGGGGCTCGCGGTCACCGTCCTCCTCGTGGGATCCGTGCCGCTGGCCGGCTTCGCCGCCTACTTCGCCTCGCGCCCCCTCGTCGAGTCCCGTCTCCTGCGCGCCTGGGCGTCCGTCGTCTACGCCTTCCTGCCCGCCGCCACCGGCGCGCTCGCCGGCGGCCGTATCGGCACCGCCGTCCTCGCGATCCTGCTGCCGCTCATCGCGCGCGCGGGCGTCGCGGCGAGCGGCCTCGCGCACGGCTCCAGGGCCCGCGGCAGCTGGCGCGCGACCTGGGCGTACGCCCTGCTGCTGACGTTCACCACCGCGTTCACCCCGATCGTGTGGCCCATCGCGCTGGTCCTCGGCGTCGCCCTCCTCGTGGTGCGCCGCAGGGAGATCCCCGCCTACGGACCGCGTTTCCTGGCCCAGCTCGGCACCCCGCTGCTGGTCCTCGCCCCCTGGTCGCTGACCCTCCTGCCGTTCGGCTTCTTCCAGCAGGCCGGACTGGACTACGGCACCGGCGCGGCCTCCGCGCTCGACCTGCTCAGCGCAAGTCCCGGTGGGCCGGGCACCGTCAGCGGACTGATGCTCTTCGGCATCGTGCTCGCCGCGCTGGCCGCGCTGCTGCGCTCCGAGCGCCAGGCGGGGATCCGGACCGCCTGGGTCGTCGCCGTCGTCGCACTCGTCTTCGCGGCCCTGTCCAACCGTTCCACCTGGGCGGGACCCGCGACCCTCGTGTACGGCCTCGCGCTGCTCGCCGCCGCCGCCGTCGGCTCCGACGGGGCACGCGCGCGGGTCGCCGAGCAGAGCTTCGGCTGGCGCCAGCCGGTGGCCGCGCTCATCGCCTTCGCCTGCGCCGCGGGCCCGCTGCTCGTCGCCGCCGGATGGATCATCCGCGGCGCCGACGGACCCGTCGAGCGCCGCGACCCGGTGCAGGTGCCCGCGTTCGTCGCCGAGGAGAGCAACACCCGCGACCAGGCCCGCACGCTCGTCCTCGACAGCCGCTCCGCCGCCGACGTCGGCTACGTCCTCGTCCGCGGCTCCGGCGCCCGTCTCGGTGACGCCGAACTCGCCGCGGCCGGCGGCGAGAACAAGAAGCTCGACAAGGTCGTCGCCAACCTCGTGGCGGGCTCCGGCGCCGACCAGGCCGACCAGCTCGGCGGCTTCGCCGTGCGCTACGTCCTGGTCCGCAAGGGCGCGCCGCGCGAGGTGAGCCGCGTCCTGGACGCCACCCCGGGCCTGTCCCGGCTGAGCCAGCAGGACGGCAGCGCCCTGTGGCGCGTCGACCAGCAGGTCTCGCGCGCCGCGATCGTCCCCGCGTCCGGCGACCCGGAGTCCATCGCCGCCGGTTCCGTCGAGGTGCACACCACGGTCCCCACCGGGGACGAGGGCCGCGTCCTGCGCCTGGCCGACAGCGCCGACGCCGGCTGGACGGCGACCCTGGACGGCAAGCAGCTCAGCCGCACCACGGTCGACGGCTGGGCCCAGGGCTTCCGGCTGCCCTCCACCGGCGGCAGGCTGGACGTCACGTTCGAGGCACCGCTGAGCCACACGGCCTGGCTGTGGGCCCAGGGCGCCCTCGCCCTGGTCCTCGTGGTGCTCGCCCTCCCCGGGCGGCGCCGTGACATCGACGACGACCTCCCCGAGGAGCAGCAGCCCGTACCCGCCCAGGACATGACGGGTGACGGCCGCCGCGCCCGCCGTCTGCGCGCCCAGGCCGAGGCCGAGGCGGAGTCCGGGCAGCCGGACGAGGACCAGGAGTTCGACGAGGACTTCCCCGTGGACGCCGACGCCGACGCCGACGCGGACGAGGGCGAGGACCAGGAGGCCCCGGCCGGCGCCGTCCCGCATCAGCAGGCGTACGGCGAATGGGACACCCCGAGCTACGCGAGCGCCGAGTACGACACCTACGGCGGCGAGCGGTACGAGGGGCAGCAGGGGTACCCGGCGGGCGCCTACGACCAGCAGTCGTACCCGGCGGATCCGTACCAGGGCGGCCAGTACGACCCGTACGCCTACGGCGGCACGGCGGCGTACGACCAGAACTACGGCCAGGGCTACGACGCGAACGGCGTGGCCTTCGATTCCCGGGGCCAGGGCTACGACCAGGGCGGGCAGGGTTACGACCCGGCCTACGACCCCACGCGGCCCCCGCACGGCACCGACAGTGAGCGCCCCGACGGGAGCCAGCAGTGAACCGCACCACCCTGTCCCTGATCGCCGCGGCGACCGCGCTCGCCGCCGTCACCGGCTTCGCGAGCCTCAAGTCGCCCGGCGCCGGCGGCGGCAGCGCGTCCGCCACGGCCGCGCGGCTGCCGGTGGAGCGCACCAGCCTGCTCTGCCCGCAGCCGAGCACCTCCGACATCGCGGACACCGCGTACACGTCCTTCACGCCCGTCGTGGAGGGCGCGAGCGGCAGCGGCAAGGCTCAACTCCAGGCCGCGGCCGAGGAGTCGGCCGAAGGGTCCGACTCGGCCGACGGCAAGAAGAGCGGTGCCAAGACCGCCAAGCCCGTCGTCCAGCCCAAGGAGCCCGGCAAGCCGGCGGCCGGCGACACCTCGGGCGCCGACGCGCCCGCCCTCGTCGGCGTCGCCTCGGGCAAGTTCGCGCCCGGCTGGACGGTTCAGGAGACCACCGAGGTCGCCGCCGGTGCCGGGCGCGGTCTGCTCGGCACCAACTGCGCCGCCCCCGACACCGAGTTCTGGTTCCCGGGCGCCAGCACCGCCGAGCAGCGCACCGATTACGTCCATCTGACGAACCCGGACGACGCCGCGGCGGTCGTCGACATCGATCTGTACGGCAAGGACGGCACGCTCAAGTCCACGGTGGCGGACGGGATCACGATCCAGGCGCACGCCAGCGAACCGATCCTGCTGAACACGCTGACCAGCGATCCGCAGGCCGACCTCACCGTGCATGTGAAGGTCCGCAGCGGCCGGGTCGGAGCCGCGGTGCAGGCACTCGACGCGAAGACCGGCGGCGACTGGCTGGCCCCCTCCGCCGACCCCGCGGGCGCGCTCGTCATGCCGGGCATTCCCAAGGACGCCACCTCCGTGCGCCTGGTCGCCTTCGCGCCCGGTGACACGGACGCCGATCTGAAGGTCCGCCTCGCCTCGCCCTCGGGGACGATCACCCCGGCGGGGAACGAGACGCTGCACGTGAAGGCCGGCATGACCGCCGCCGTCGACCTCGGGGACGTCACCCGCGGTGAGGCGGGCTCCCTGGTGCTCAGCCCCACCGGATCGTCCGCGCCGGTCGTCGCCGCGCTGCGGGTTGTGCGGGGCAAGGGCGCCGGTCAGGAGACCGCGTTCATTCCGGCCACCGCTCCGGTCGGCGCGCGCGCGACGGTCGCCGACAACACCGCCAAGGGGTCCACGCTCGCCGTGACCGCCCCCGGCGAGGGAGCCACGGTCAAGGTCACCGCGTCCGCGGGCACCGGGGGCGGTACGGCCGTCTCGAAGACGTTCACCATCAAGGGCGGGACCACCCAGAACGTCGGGGCACCCGTTCCGACCGGCCTCAAGGGCACGTACGCCCTGACCGTCGAGACGGTCTCAGGAGGCCCGGTCTACGCCTCCCGGATGCTCTCGGCGAGCCAGGACGGCGTTCCGGCCTTCACCATCCAGAACCTCCCGGACGACCGCGGGACGGTCTCGGTGCCGGACGCCGAACAGGACCTCTCGGTGCTGCTCGGGCAGTGACCGGGACCGGTGATCCGCCCGGGCCGGAGCGGCCGTTCCCGGGCGGGTCTCAGTCCTCGCCGTAGCGCGGGTCGACCGTCTCCGGTGTCAGGCCCAGCACTTCCGCGACCTGTTCCACGACGACCTCGTGCACCAGGGCGGCGCGTTCGTCGCGCCCCTTGGTGCGGATCTCGATCGGGCGGCGGTAGACGACCACGCGCGCGGGATGCCCCTCGCGCGCCGCGACCGTGCCGCCCAGCGGCACCGCCTCGTCGCTCCAGCCCTCGCCCGAGCGCTCCAGGCGGGGGACTTCGAGGATCATGAAGTCGATGTCCGCGAGCTGCGGCCAGCGTCGCTCCAGCCGTTCCACGGAGTCCTGCACGAGGTCCGCGAAGACCTCGGAACGGCTCGCCGCGAGCGGTACCTGGGGCGGCGCCACGGGGCCGCGCATGCCCCTGCCGTGGCGGTCGCGACGACGGGGACCGGGCGCTGCGGCACGAGGTGGTACGGGGCTGTCCATCACTGACGAAGAGTAGTCCCCGCCCGGCCCGGCCGCCCGGCCCCACGCGCCGGTCACCGACGGGCGGCCGACGGGCGGGAGGGCGGACGTCCCCAGCCCGTCCCCGGCCCGGCCTGTCTTCCGGATGACGCCCGATGACCGTTCGCGTCAAGATTCAGCTCGAATCCGTATCTCTCCAAGACCGTCTCTGACATGGCAATTGGCATGATTCGCACCAAGTGGTGACCGGATTCAGGTCTGTTCGGTATCTCGACACCTGATGTCGCCCCAGGTCAGGGTCTGATGCTCCGAAAGCGGTGTGGGGCGTCTCACAACACGACACGGTGGGGTGACCTGGGGGAGAGTCGTCGCGGCCCGCTCAAGAGTGCGGTACCGTCCAACGTCGTGAGCCTTGTACGTCGCTGTTCGCGCACCGCTTGCGGCCGTCCCGCCGTCGCGACGCTGACGTACGTCTACGCCGACTCGACCGCGGTTCTCGGCCCGCTCGCCACCTACGCCGAGCCCCACTGCTACGACCTGTGCGCCGAGCACTCCGAGCGCCTCACCGCGCCGCGCGGCTGGGAGGTCGTCCGCCTCGCCGACTCCTCCGGTCCCGCGCGCCCCAGCGGTGACGATCTGGAGGCGCTGGCGAACGCGGTGCGCGAGGCGGCCCGTCCGCAGAAGCGCGCGGCGGAGGCCGGCGGCAGCGCCCGCTCGGTCGACCCGATGGAGGTCGCGCGCCGCGGCCACCTGCGGATTCTGCGCTCGCCCGAGAACTGATCACCGCCCTCCCGGACGCGGCACCCTTCGTATGCCGATTCCGATGACTCACGCACGCCCATGGACGTGAAGTTGTCGCGGACGCGAACATCTCCGGTTGCTCAAAGCCCCCTGGCGGACCTGACCGACCTTCCGGCGCCCTCGCCGATCGCCTGCCTCGCCCGCGGAGTCGCCCTCGACGCCGTCCAGTTCGCCGCCTCGAACCACGTCTCCGCGCAACTCGCCGACATCGGCGCCTCCTTGGCGGGTGCCGCCCTGATCGCCCCGCCGCACGGGCGCGTGCCCGCCGCCGCGTCCGTACGGGCCTCGGTCCCGACCGGCGCGCGCGGCGACGAGCTCGACGAACGGGACCCGCGCCGCGAAGTCGTGCGCACCTGTGCCCCGTACGCCCTGATCGTCATGGTCTCCTCCGTTTCGGACTGCTGCTCGGCATGTGCCTGATCGTGGTGGGACAGAGCCCGCCGGTCCTCTCCTGGACGCCGCCCTGACCTGGGACGCGCAACGTTCGAGCCGGGCTCCGCCCGCAGTCGGCCCGGACGGGTAGTTTGGGGCGACCGAAGTGGACTCCTGGAGGGTTGGCCGTGACTGCTGATCTGTCGCAGCTCGTGAAGGCGTACGACGTACGCGGGGTGGTCCCGGATCAGTGGGACGAGCCGCTCGCCGAGCTGTTCGGTGCCGCCTTCGTCCAAGTGACCGGAGCGGACGCCATCGTGATCGGGCACGACATGCGGCCGTCGTCGCCGGGCCTCTCCCGCGCCTTCGCGCGCGGAGCGGCGGCACGCGGGGTCGACGTGACCGAGATCGGCCTGTGCTCCACGGACCAGCTCTACTACGCCTCGGGCGCGCTCGGCCTGCCGGGCGCCATGTTCACCGCCTCGCACAACCCGGCCCAGTACAACGGCATCAAGATGTGCCGGGCGGGCGCGGCCCCGGTCGGCCAGGACACCGGGCTCTCCGAGATCCGCCGGCTCGCCGAGACCTGGCTCGACTCCGGCGCCCCGGCCTCGGACGCCACGCCCGGAACGATCACACGGCGTGACACGTTGGATGATTACGCGGCCTACCTCCGCGCGCTCGTCGACCTGACCTCGATCCGCCCGCTGAAGGTCGTCGTCGACGCGGGCAACGGCATGGGCGGACACACCGTGCCGACGGTGTTCACCGGTCTGCCGCTCGAACTCGTCCCGATGTACTTCGAACTGGACGGCACCTTCCCGAACCACGAGGCCAACCCGCTCGACCCGGCGAACATCGTCGACCTCCAGAAGCGCGTCCGCGAGGAGGGCGCCGATCTCGGCCTGGCCTTCGACGGCGACGCCGACCGCTGCTTCGTCGTCGACGAGCGGGGCGAGCCGGTCTCCCCGTCGGCGATCACCGCGCTGGTCGCCGCCCGCGAGCTGGACAAGCACGGCGGCGGCATGGTCATCCACAACCTCATCACCTCCTGGTCGGTCCCTGAGGTCGTCCGCGAGCACGGCGGCACCCCGGTCCGCACCCGCGTCGGCCACTCCTTCATCAAGGCCGAGATGGCCGCATCCGGCGCGATCTTCGGCGGCGAGCACTCCGCGCACTACTACTTCCGCGACTTCTGGAACGCCGACACCGGCATGCTGGCCGCCCTCCACGTCCTCGCCGCCCTCGGCGGACAGGACGGCCCGCTCTCCGGGCTCGTCGCGGAGTACGACCGCTACGCGGGCTCCGGCGAGATCAACTCCACGGTGGACGACCAGGCGGCCCGCCTCGCCGCCGTCAGGGCCGCCTACGAGGGCCGCGAAGGCGTCGAGTTCGACGAGCTCGACGGCCTGACGGTCACCATCGGGGACACGTGGTTCAACGTCCGCCCCTCGAACACCGAGCCCCTCCTCCGCCTCAACGCGGAGGCCCCCGACGAGGCCACGATGGCAAAGCTCCGCGACGAGGTCCTGAAACTCATCAGATCCTGACCCGGAAAAAATCCTGACCCGGAACAAGCCCCCTCCGGCACCCCGGCACCCTCTCCCGCGGTCCGGCGCCCCGCCGAGTGGACCGCCACCCGCGTACCACCCGCGTACCGGCCGCGCGCCGGGCCGACGGCAGGTCGGCGGCAGGTCGGCGAGGTCGGGTACCTGGGTGCGCCGCGTCCGTGGCGCCGGGCCGGCGCCGGCGGGGTCCGCCCAGGCGGGAGCCGGTGCCGGTGGGGACGCCGGGCGTGGAGGCCCGTACACCTGCTCGGCGCGCCTCACGAACCGTGGGCGCGCCCCGGCACCGGGCTTCCCGCAGCGGTACCCTGACCAGGCCGCATCCACCGTTTCGGAAGGACACCCCATGCCGCTCGAAGCCGGCCTCCTGGAGATCCTCGCCTGCCCGGCCTGCCATGCCCCGATCAAGGAGCAGGAGACCGAGCTGATCTGCACGGGAGCGGACTGCGGGCTCGCCTACCCGGTCCGCGACGGCATCCCCGTACTCCTGGTCGATGAGGCCCGGCGCCCCGCGTAACCGACGCATCCGCCTCGCGCACAGCGGCGCCGCGACCGCCGACGCGAGGCGACAGCGGCGCCGTCCCCGCGTGCGGGCCGACGGCGCGGCAGGCACGACGAGCCACGACACCCGACGACGAGCGACGGCACCGCCGCACGGACGACGGTGACGCGGCCGTCCCGATCGGCGGCCGGCGCACGCCCGGCCGGCACCCGGTCCGACCCAGCGCCGCTCGGCCCCTCCCGCGAGCGACCCCGTGCAAGCGACCCCGGCGGCTCATGCGCAAGCGCCCCCGGCGATCGGAGGCTACCGACCCCATGCTCGACGAATCGCTCCTCGACGATCCCGACGCGCTCACCCGGGCCGACCGGCGGGCCCTGCTCCGCGGCGCCGCCGAGGCCGGCGCCCGCGTACGCACCGCGGTCCGGCACGCCAACGAGGCCGGAATCTCCGAGCTGAAGCCCGACGGCCGCCCGCGCGCCGTCCTCATCGCGGGCCCTGGCATGGCCGCCACCGGCGTCGCCGAACTGCTCGCCACCCTCGCCGGAGCGAGCTGCCCCCTCACCCGGCTCACCCCCACCGGCGTCGCCCCCGCCGGAGGCGCCCTGCGCTGGGACCTGCCCGGCTGGGCCGGCCCCGTCGACCTCCTGCTGATCGCCACCCCCGACGGCAGCGAACCCGGCCTGGAACTGCTCATCGAGCAGGCCTACCGGCGCGGCAGCACCGTCGCCGCCGTCGCCCCCGCCGGCTCCCCGCTGGCCGAGTGGGTGGAAGGCAGCCACGGCCTCTTCGTACCGATGGCGACCGCCCCGTACGACCAGGAGGAGCCCCTGGGGGCCTCGGCCCCCGGCGTGCTCTGGGCGCTGCTCACTCCGCTGCTCGTCCTCCTCGACCGCACCGGCCTGGTCACCGCCCCGCCGCAGGCCCTGCAGAAGGTCGCCGACCGCCTCGACCGCGTCGCCGAGCGCTGCGGCCCCGCCATCGCGGCCTACAGCAACCCCGCCAAGACACTCGCCGTCGAACTGGCCGAGGCGCTCCCGGTGATCTGGACGGAGGGCACCTCCGCGGGCCCGGCCGGCCGCCGCTTCACTGCCGCGCTCGCCGAACTCGCCGGCCGCCCCGCGCTCACCGCCGAACTGCCCGAGGCCCTCGCTTCGCACAGCGTGCTGCTCGCGGGCGCGCTCGCCGCGGGGGCGGACCCCGACGACTTCTTCCGGGACCGCGTCACGGAGGCACAGGCACTGCACGCGCGCGTGGTGCTGCTCCGCGACCGTCCCATCGGCGGGATCAGCGCTGCCCCCGCCGCCCGCGAACTCGCCCTCAGCCACGACACCGCGATCAGCGAGCTCGAACCCGAGGAGGGCGGCGAACTGGAAACCCTCGCCGAGCTGATCGCCATCACGGATTTCGCCGCCGTTTACCTGGCGCTCGCTTCGGGGGCCTGATCTTGGGCAGGACCTCGCGCCCGGCGCGCCGCACCGCCGGACCCCGCGCCAGGCTCCCCTGACACCACGCTTCCGATCGACGCCCGCCCCCGGCGGGCCGCGCAGCGCACGTATGGAGAAGAAGACACCGATGGACCGCCTCGACAACACCGTCCGCCCCTACGCCTGGGGCTCGACCATCGCCATCCCCCTGCTCCTCGGCGTGGAGCCGACCGGCGAACCCCAGGCGGAGATGTGGATGGGCGCCCACCCGGGCGCACCCTCGCGCACCGAGCGCGGTCCGCTCAACGAGGTCGTCGCCGAGGACCCGGAACGGGAACTCGGCCGCGCCGCCGTCGCCAAGTTCGGCCCCCGGCTCCCGTTCCTGCTGAAGCTCCTCGCCGCAGGCGCCCCCCTCTCCCTCCAGGTGCACCCCGACCTCGAACAGGCCCGGGAGGGCTACGAGGACGAGGAGCGCCGCGGCGTCCCGATCGACGCCCCGCACCGCAACTACAAGGACGCCAACCACAAGCCCGAACTCATCTGCGCCCTCACCGAGTTCGACGGCCTGTGCGGCTTCCGCGCCCCCGAGGAGGCGGCCGCGCTCCTCGAAGCCCTCGACGTCGACTCCCTCAAGCCGTACGTCGACCTGCTGCGCGCCCATCCGGAGGAGGCGGCGCTGCGCGAGGTCCTCACGGCGGTGCTGAGCGCCGACCCGGACGACATGGCCCATACGGTCACCGAGACCACGGCCGCCTGCGCCCGCCTCGGCGGCGAACACACCCCGTACGCCGGCCTCGCCCACCACTACCCGGGCGACCCCGGAGTCATCGCCGCGATGCTCCTCAACCACGTCCGGCTCCAGCCCGGCGAGGCCCTCTACCTCGGCGCCGGCATCCCGCACGCCTACCTGAACGGCCTCGGCGTCGAGATCATGGCCAACAGCGACAACGTCCTGCGCTGCGGTCTGACCCCCAAGCACGTCGACGTCCCCGAACTCCTGCGCGTGGTCCGTTTCGAGGCGGCCGACCCCGGCGTCCTGCGCCCGGAGGCGTCCCCCGACGGCGAAGAGGTCTACGCGACCCCCATCGACGAGTTCCGTCTCTCCCGGTACGCCGTCGCCGAGGGCGCCGATCCGCGCGACCTCACCCGCGAGACCCCGCAGATCCTGCTCTGCACCGCGGGTTCCGTGCGCGCCGACGGCATCGACCTGACCCCCGGCACCTCGGTCTTCGTACCGGCCGGCGAAAAGGCCGAAGTGTCCGGGTCCGGCACGATCTTCCGTGCGACAGTTGTCGCCTGACGGGACGACGGCAGGGACCTGAGGCGCGCCGCCGGCGGACCGGGCTGCAAGAATGGCCCACCGCAAAGGGTGGGCAAAGCCGGGACCGGACGGGGTACCAGGGTACGAACGGGTCCGGACGCGTACGAAGGGACAGCAGGAGCAGATGAGCGCTTCAGGCGGCACCAAAGCGATCGTGGCGGCACTCGGCGCCAACCTCGCGATCGCGGTATCGAAGTTCGTGGCGTTCGCCTTCAGCGGCTCCTCCTCGATGCTCGCCGAGGGCGTTCACTCGCTCGCCGACTCCGGCAACCAGGCGCTGCTCCTGATCGGCGGCAAGAAGGCCCAGCGCGAGGCCACCCCGCAGCACCCCTTCGGCTACGGCCGCGAGCGCTACATCTACGCCTTCCTCGTCTCGATCGTCCTGTTCTCCGTCGGCGGCATGTTCGCCGTCTACGAGGGCTACGAGAAGATCAAGCACCCGCACCAGATCGAGCACTGGTACTGGCCGGTCGGCGTCCTGGTGTTCGCGATCATCGCCGAGAGCTTCTCCTTCCGTACGGCCATCAAGGAGTCCAACGAGCTGCGCGGCTCGCACTCCTGGTCCCAGTTCATCCGCCGCGCGAAGGCCCCCGAGCTGCCGGTCGTCCTCCTGGAGGACTTCGGCGCGCTCATCGGTCTGGTCCTCGCGCTCTGCGGCGTCGGTCTCGCCCTGCTCACGGACGACGGCACCTGGGACGGCATCGGCACGGTCTGCATCGGTGTCCTGCTCATCCTGATCGCGCTGGTGCTCGCCGCCGAGACCAAGTCGCTCCTGCTGGGCGAGTCGGCGGGCCCTGAGGACACCGCGAAGATCGAGGCGGCGATGGTCGACGGCGACACGGTCCCCCGCATCATCCACATGCGCACGCTCCACCTCGGCCCCGAGGAACTGCTGATCGCCGCGAAGATCGCCGTGCGCCACGACGACACGGCCGCCCAGGTCGCCACCGCCATCGACGCCGCCGAGGCCCGCATCCGCGCCGCCGTCCCGATCGCCCGGGTGATCTACCTGGAGCCGGACATCTACAGCGACACCGCGGCGGCCAAGGGCCCGGACCCCGCCGCGACCCCCGGCGGACCCACGCCGGCCGGCCACTGACACCACCCGCTCGTACGCCGCCGGGGCCCGCCCGACAACTCGGACGGGCCCCGGCGGCTTACCCGCGTCCGGCATCCGTCCACGCCGTCCACCGCCCCGGCCGAGCCCGTCGGTTCCCGCCCGCGGGAGCCCCTTTGTCCGGAGGCGGACTGGGGAGCGGGAGCTCCACCGGTGTAGCTTGGTGACCGAGCCAGACGTCGCTGCTGATGGCGGTCGGGCGGTCCCACCGCGGACCGGCCGAGGGAGAGAGGGCCTCCGACGGACTGCGCTGCGCGCACCGGGCACTCCTGTGCCCGAGCGGTGCACGCCCGTGCCCCGCTCGGGGACACGAACGTGCCGCCGCCGCGCAGAACAGCCCTACCCACCTCGCCCCGATTCCGAGGAGCAGCTCGCATGACGACTGTCGACAACCGACAGGACTTCAAGGTCGCCGATCTCTCTCTGGCCGAGTTCGGCCGCAAGGAGATCACCCTCGCCGAGCACGAGATGCCCGGCCTGATGTCGATCCGCAAGGAGTACGCCGAGGCGCAGCCCCTCGCGGGCGCCCGGGTCACCGGCTCCCTGCACATGACGGTGCAGACCGCCGTCCTCATCGAGACCCTGGCCGCCCTCGGCGCTCAGGTCCGCTGGGCCTCCTGCAACATCTTCTCCACCCAGGACCACGCCGCCGCCGCCATCGCGGTCGGCCCGAACGGCACGCCCGAGAACCCGCAGGGCGTCCCGGTCTTCGCCTGGAAGGGCGAGACCCTGGAGGAGTACTGGTGGTGCACGGAGCAGGCGCTGACCTGGCCGAACACCCCCACCGGCGGCCCGAACATGATCCTGGACGACGGTGGTGACGCCACCATGCTCGTCCACAACGGCGTCGAGTACGAGAAGGACGGCAAGGTTCCCTCGGTCGACACCGCCGAGAACGAGGAGCACCGCGTCGTCCTCGAACTCCTCAACCGCACGATCACCAACGGTTCGCAGAAGTGGACCCAGCTCGCCTCGGAGATCCGCGGCGTGACCGAGGAGACCACCACCGGCGTCCACCGCCTGTACGAGATGTACCGCGACGGCACGCTGCTGTTCCCGGCGATCAACGTGAACGACGCCGTCACCAAGTCGAAGTTCGACAACAAGTACGGCTGCCGCCACTCCCTGATCGACGGCATCAACCGCGCCACCGACACCCTGATCGGCGGCAAGACCGTCGTCGTCTGCGGTTACGGCGACGTGGGCAAGGGCTGCGCGGAGTCCCTGCGCGGCCAGGGCGCCCGCGTGATCATCACCGAGATCGACCCGATCTGCGCCCTGCAGGCGGCGATGGACGGCTACCAGGTCACGACCCTCGACGAGGTCGTCGACAAGGCCGACATCTTCGTCACCACGACGGGCAACAAGGACATCATCATGGCCGCGGACATGGCCAAGATGAAGCACCAGGCGATCGTCGGCAACATCGGTCACTTCGACAACGAGATCGACATGGCCGGCCTCGCGAAGATCCCCGGCATCGTCAAGGACGAGGTCAAGCCCCAGGTCCACACCTGGAAGTTCCCCGACGGCAAGGTCATCATCGTGCTGTCCGAGGGCCGCCTGCTGAACCTGGGCAACGCGACCGGCCACCCGTCGTTCGTGATGTCCAACTCGTTCGCGGACCAGACCCTGGCCCAGATCGAGCTGTTCACCAAGCCCGAGGAGTACCCGACCGACGTCTACGTGCTGCCCAAGCACCTCGACGAGAAGGTCGCCCGTCTCCACCTCGACGCGCTCGGCGTGAAGCTCACGACGCTCCGCCCCGAGCAGGCCTCGTACATCGGTGTCGAGGTCGACGGCCCGTACAAGTCGGACCACTACCGCTACTGAGCACGCCCGCCGAGCAGCGGTACCACCGCTCGGCGTCCGGATGTCAGCAGGCCCTCGCCGTCCCGGCGGGGGCCTGTCCCCGATGAGGACCTGAACGCCCATGCCCCGCGGCCGCTATTCGCTCCATGATCCGCACGATCACACCCCTCTCGCCGACGAACACTTCCACTGCGCGCCCGGCCCTTCCGGCTGGCGCTACGTCTCCCAGCTCACGGCGCCCTCCGGCACGACGCCGGACGGCCTCCCCGAGCCCGCGACGGCGACAGTCACCGGCTCCGTCGACCTCGCCCTCGACGATCTCGGCCGCCCCATCCGTCTCGAACTGCACGCGGCCGGCTGGCAGGTGCGGGGCGCCGCTCTCGACGGCGTGACCTGGGTCCGCACCGACCCCACCGGGACCGAGGCCACCGAAGGCAACGTGCCCGCCCATGCCTTCACCGGCGCCTCTCCCGCCTTCCTCGTCGCCACCGCCCGTCTCCTTCGCCTCACCCCTTCCGCCACCCCTTCGGCGACCCGTGTCCGCCTCGTCGCCTTCACCGACCCGGTCCTCGCCCCGCGCACCCTCGACCAGTCCTGGGCCTTGATCGCAAGCGAAACACACGCCACTGACAACGGGCCGCTGACCGTGGACGAATACCAGGTCACAGCGCTGGACACCGGGGAACAGCACGCCGTGCACATCGCCGGCGACGTGGTGCTCGCGGCCCCCGGCATCGAACTGGAGCACCTCGAATCACCGCCGTCGAGGTTCACCTGACGGCGGTGCCGAACCGGCGGTGCCGAACCTGCGGTGCCGAACCGGCGGTGCGGGCGGCTACGCGGGAGGCGCGAAGCCGGTCGACGGACGCTTGTCCCGGTCGTCGTGCTCGACCGGGGTGGCCGGGCCGGCCGAACCGACCGGAGCCGGGGACGGCTGCGGCGACGCGACCGGATACCCGGCGGGGACCGGCGGGGCGGAGCGGACATCGGGACCCGGATAAAGGGGCCGGCCGACAGGAGTACCGGGCTGAAGGGGACCCCCGACGGGAGCTCCGGGCTGGTAGGGGTAGCCCGCGGGCGCGCCGGGCTGGAGGGGATAGCCCGCGGGCGCGCCGGGCGGGAACGGCGGGTAGCTCGCAGGTGCACCGGGCTGGAGGGGGTAACCCGCGGATGCGCCGGGCTGGAGGGGATAGCCCGCAGGTGCGGGGGGCCGGAAAGGGGAGCCGGCGGGTCCGCCGGGCTGCGGGTAGGGATAACCGGCGGGCGCGGGGGGCAGGAAGCCGTTCGGCGCGGCACCGAATGTCCGCCGGGCCTCGCGGGTCTGACGCTCGTGCACGACAGCTGCCAGATACGCGCCGGCCGGCACACCCTGCGGCGCCGGAGCCCCGGTACGGGCGGCGAGATCCACGGCGAGCCGCTCCGCCATCGCCCCACCGATCTGCGGATCCAGTTGCCGCATCCGCGTCAGGTACTGGCGGATCTCCAGCCACAACTCGTCCGGTACGGCGGACAGATCGAGCTCCGCGAACCGTCCCGCCAGCCAGGGCGGCGGCGCGGGAACGTAGGGCATGCGCCCCACGGGAATCCGCTCCCGCACGACAAGAGTCCCCGCGAACACGTCACCGAGCCGCCGCCCGCGCTCCGACACCAGCGAAGCGATGCAGGCGACGATCCCGAACGTCATCAGAATCTCGACCACACCGACGGCACCGCGCACCAGCGCGTGCCGGAACCGGATCGGCCCGCCGTCGTCCCGCACCACCCGCAGTCCGCACGCCATCTTCCCCAGCGAACGTCCGTGACTGAGCGTCTCCACGGCGATCGGACCACCGACCAGCACCAGCAGGAAACTCGCGATCGAGACGGCGATCTGTGCCGCGTCGTCCAGCGTGGCCGTCGCCGCGACCAGGCCGATGGTCACGACGACGTAGACCGTCACCGCCACGACCAGGTCGAGCACCACGGCGAGCGCCCGGCTCGGCAGTTTCGCGGGCCGCAGCTCCAGTGCCACTGCCTCGCCCGTCACCAACTCGCTCACGTGCGCCGCCCTTCCCCTGACCTGCCCCGACAACCGCCAGTCTGCCAAGCTGAGGGCGCATCGCGCCCCAGTAGGACAAGCTGACATCCACGACGAGCCCCAGATGCGCAGCGAGGAGCAGGCAAAACGATGGACCTCGACGTCTTCGTCTCCGCCCACCGAACCGAGTGGGACAGACTCGACGCCCTGCTGCGCCGCCAGCGCCGCCTGACCGGGGCCGAGGCCGACGAACTCGTCACCCTCTACCAGCGAACGGCCACCCACCTCTCGCTGATCCAGTCCAGCGCTCCGGACCCTCAGCTCACCGGGCGCCTCAGCCAACTCGTCGCCCGCGCGCGCAGTGCGGTGACAGGCACCCGCCGGGCCTCGTGGCGCGATGTCACCCGCTTCCTGACGCACGGCTTTCCCGCGGCCGTCTACCGCGCCCGCCACTGGTGGGTGCCCACGGCTCTCCTGTCCACGGTCATAGCCGTCCTCCTCGGGTGGTGGATCGGCACTCACCCCGAGGTCCAGGCAGCCATCGCCGCGCCCGACGAACTGCGTTCCCTCACCCGCCCCGGCGGTGAGTACGAGACCTACTACTCCAGCCATCCCGCCGCCGCCTTCGCCGCCCAGGTGTGGACGAACAACGCCGAGGCCGCAGCGATGTGCCTGGTGCTGGGCGTCTTCCTGGGCCTCCCGGTCCTCTGGATCCTCTTCGAGAACATGCTCAACCTGGGTGTCGGCATCGGTCTGATGTCCTCGGCCGGCCGGCTCGACACCTTCCTCGGGCTCGTCCTTCCGCACGGCCTGCTGGAACTGACCGCCGTCTTCGTCGCCGCGGGGACAGGGCTGAAACTGGGCTGGACCGTGATCGACCCGGGCCCGCGATCCCGTCGTACGGCTCTCGCGGAGGAGGGGCGCGCCGCGCTCGGCATGGCGATAGGACTGGCGCTGATCCTCTTCGTCTCGGGTGCCATCGAGGGCTTCGTCACGCCGTCGGGCCTGCCGACCTGGGCCCGCATCGGCATCGGAATCGCTGCTGAACTGGCCTTTCTCGCGTACGTCTATGTCCTCGGCGGTCGCGCGGCACGCTCCGGTGAGACAGGAGACGTCACAGAGTCCGAGCGAAGCGCCACTCTGCCGACGGCCGCCTGATGTGCGTGGGCCCCTGTTGACCTGCTAGCCTTCTCGTCACCCCAGAAAATCCGTTGACACGGGTCGATCGGGGAGGTAGATTTGAACAGTTGCCTAGAACTGGACACGTCCGGTGGCAGCGGTTAGAGTCTGCTCGCTTCCCAAAGCAATCGACACGTCGATTCAGAAGAAGCCCCTCCTGATGATTCAGAAATGGCTGCCGGTCAATCCGGCCCCCAGATTCTGATAAAGTCGGAGCCGCTGAAAAGGAAAACGCGAGAGCGGATTACCTTGAAAGCACCGAGGAAATCAGGCCCGAAAGGATCTGATAGAGTCGGACTCGCCGGAAAGGGAAACGCGAAAGCGAGAACCTGGAAAGCACCGAGGAAATCAGATACGGAAACGGTCTGATAGAGTCGGAAACGCAAGACCGAAGGGAAGCGCCCGGAGGAAAGCCCGAGAGGGTGAGTACAAAGGAAGCGTCCGTT